>NZ_JBHTLK010000046.1:0-37415 GCF_042678885.1 Saccharothrix hoggarensis | reverse complement strand
CCGCGCGAGGTGGCCGCCCTGGCGCCGGACGCGCGGCTGACCGTGCTGGAGCAGCTGGGCGGGCCGGGGGAGCGGGTGCACCACGCGCTCGACGACGCCGACCCGCTGCACGTCCTCGCGGTCGAGTGCGGCGCGGACGGCGCGTCCCTCGTCCCCGGCCGGCCCGACGACACCTACGAGCACGACGGCCAGCTCACCAAGCGGGAGGTGCGGGCGGTGACGTTGGCGCTGCTCGCGCCCCGTCCCGGCGAGCTGCTGTGGGACGTCGGCGCGGGCGCCGGCAGCATCGCCGTCGAGTGGTGCCGGACCCACCCGAGCTGCCGGGCGATCGCCGTGGAGCAGCACCCCGAGCGGGCCGCGCGCATCACGCGCAACGCCACCGCGTTGGGCGTGCCGGGCATCGAGGTCGTCGTCGGCACGTCGCCGGGCGCGTTGGAGCTGGAGCCGCCCGACGCCGTGTTCATCGGCGGCGGGCTCACCGCCGAAGGCGTGGTCGAACGCTGCTGGGCCGCCCTGAAGCCCGGCGGGCGGCTGGTGGCCAACGCCGTGACGCTGGAGTCGGAGGCCGTGCTGACGCGCTGGCACGGCCGGCTGGGCGGCGACCTGAGCCGGATCGAGGTGAGCCGGGCGGCCGCGATCGGCGGCTTCACCGGCTGGCGCCCGCAGATGCCCGTGACCACCTGGGTGGTCGCCAAGGAGAACGTCGCTGAGGAGAAGGTGTGACCGTCCACTTCATCGGCGCCGGGCCAGGCGCGGCCGACCTGCTGACCCTGCGGGCGGCGCGGCTCATCGCCGAGTCCCCGGTCTGCCTGTACGCGGGCGCGCTGGTGCCGGTCGACGTCCTCGACCACTGCCCGCCGGGCGCCCGCCTGGTCGACACGGCCAACCTCGACCTCGACCGGATCACGGACGAGCTCGCCGCCGCGCACGCCGCCGGGCACGACGTGGCCCGCCTGCACTCCGGCGACCCGTCGGTGTTCAGCGCGGTGGCCGAGCAGATGCGGCGGCTGGACGCCCTGGGCATCCCGTACGACGTCACGCCGGGCGTGCCCGCCTTCGCCGCCGCCGCCGCGTCGCTCAACCGCGAGCTGACCGTCCCCGGCGTCGGCCAGACCGTGATCCTCACCCGCACGTCGGCCCGGGCCACCCCCATGCCGCCGGGGGAGGACCTGGCGTCGCTGGGCCGGTCGCGGTCCACGATCGTGCTGCACCTGGCCGTGCAGCGGATCGAGGAGGTGGTGGCCGACCTGCTGCCGAACTACGGCGCGGACTGCCCGGTCGCCGTGGTCGCGCGGGCCAGCCGTAACGACGAGGTGGTCCTGCGCGGCACCCTCGCCGACATCGCCGGGCAGGTGCTCGCCGCGGGCGTCAAGCGGACCGCCGTCATCGTCGTGGGCCGGGTGCTGGCGGCCGAGGGCTTCCCGGACAGCCACCTCTACTCCACGACCCGCTGCCGTTCGTGAGGCGCTCCGTGAGGGCTTCGTGAGGCGCTTCGAAAGGCGCTTCGCGGGCACCGGGGGCACGGGGATCCCCCCGATTTCCATTCTACCGACGGGGACCGACGCCAACGGCCCGCCGACCGGTGGCTGTGGATCACGCGCGGCCGACGACGGTCCCCGCCCGGTCGATCACGATCACGTCCACGGAGACGGGAGCGCCGCGCAGGACGTCGTCGGCCGTCGCCTTGGCCCGCGCCGCGACCAGGTCGCCCAGCGGCACGCCCGCCGCCTGGCACACGTGCAACGCCCCGAGCGCGGTGTTGGCCTCCGTCACGGCGGCGGCCAGCGCCGGGTCGTCCACCAGCGACGCCAGGAAGCCCAGGTTCACCTGGGAACGCCGCGAGTGGAGGTCGAGGTGCCCGTCCGCCAGCTTGGACAGCTTCCCGATCCCGCCCGCCACGGTCAGCCTCGGCACGGGGTGGCGGCGCAGGTACTTCAGCACCGCGCCGGCGAAGTCGCCCATGTCCAGCAACGCGTCCTCGGGCAGCCCGTGCACCTCGGCCGCCACCTTCTCCGACGTGCTGCCGGTGCACCCGGCCACGTGCCGGTACCCCTGCGCCCGCGCCACGTCGATCCCGCGCCGGATGCTGTCGATCCACGCCGAGCACGAGTACGGCACCACGATCCCCGTCGTGCCGAGGATCGACAGCCCGCCCAGGATGCCCAGCCGCGGGTTCCACGTCCGGCGCGCCAGCTCCTCGCCGTGCTCGACCGAGACCGACAGGACGACGTCGCCGCTGCCGCCGTGCTCGGCCGCCACGCGCGCCACGTGCTCGCGCATCATCCGCCGCGGCACGGGGTTGATCGCGGGCTCGCCGACCGGCAGCGGCAGGCCCGGCTTGGTGACCGTGCCCACCCCGGGACCGGCCTCGAACACGACCCCGGAGCCGGGCGCGCCGTGCCGGACCGTGACGCCGACCAGCGCGCCGTGCGTGACGTCCGGGTCGTCGCCCGCGTCCTTCACGACCGCCGCGAACGCCCGGTCCCCGTGCAGCGATTCGCGGGCCAGCGCGAACGTCGGCGTCTGCCCCTTCGGCAGCACGATCCCCACCGGGTCGGGGAACTCGCCGGTGAGCAGCGCCGTGTACGCCGCCGTGGTCGCGGCGGTGGCGCAGGCGCCCGTCGTCCAGCCGTAGCGCAGGTTCGTGCTCACGGTGCCAGGATGCAACAGTGGTGAAGACCGTGCTGGTACTGGGTGGCACCGGCGAGGCCCGGGAACTCGCCGCCGCGCTCACGTCGGCGAGGGTCGTGTCGTCCCTGGCCGGTCGGGTGGCCCACCCGAGGCTGCCGGCGGGCGAGGTGCGGATCGGCGGGTTCGGCGGCGTGGACGGGCTCGTCGCCTACCTCCGGGCCGAGCGGGTCGACGCGGTCATCGACGCCACTCACCCGTTCGCCGACCGCATCACCGCGAACGCCCTCGCCGCGACCACCGCGACCGGCACCCCGTTCCTGGTCCTGCGCCGTCCCGGCTGGCCGCCCGAGGACGACTGGCGGTACGTGGACAGCGTCGCCGAGGCCGCCGCGCTCGTGGCGGGCCGCCGGGCGTTCATCACCACCGGACGACAGGAGCTGGGCGCGTTCACCAGCGGTGTCGCGCGCACGGTCGACCCGCCCGACCCGCCGAACCCCCGCCTCGACCTCGTGCTGGACCGCGGACCGTACACAGTGGACGGCGAGGTCGCGCTGATGCGCGAGCACCGGGTCGAGGTGCTGGTCACCAAGGACAGCGGCGGCCCCATGACGGCGGCCAAGCTGACCGCCGCCCGTCACCTCGGCGTCCCCGTCGTCGTCGTGCGCCGGCCACCGCCACCGCCGGCGCCGCTGGTGGAGACGGTGGCCGAGGCCGTCGCGTGGCTCACCCGGGGTAGCGGCGCGGGGTGAACACCGTGCCGCGGGCGCTGACGGTGGTCTGCGACGAGCCGATCAGCAGCAGGCAGCGCATGTCCACAGTGGACGCGTCCAGCTCGGCCAGCCGCACCACCCGCACCGTCTCCTCCGGCCCGCCGACGTCCCGCCCGACGACCACCGGGGTGTCGGGGGAGCGGTGCCGCAACAGCAGGTCGCGCGCCTTCTCCACCTGCCACGTCCGGCTGCGCGAGGCCGGGTTGTAGATCGCCAGCACCAGGTCGGCCTTCGCCGCCGCCTCCAGCCGCTCCTCGATCACGTCCCACGGCTTGAGCCGGTCCGACAGCGACACCACGCAGTAGTCGTGCCCCAGCGGCGCGCCGACCCGGCTCGCCACGGCGTGCGCGGCGGTCAACCCCGGCAGCACCGTCACCGGCACGTCCGCGAACTGCTCCTCGGTCGCCACCTCCAGCACCGCGCTGGCCATCGCGAACACGCCGGGGTCGCCCGACGACACCACCGCGACCCGCCGTCCCCGCTTGGCCAGGTCCAGCGCGAACGCGGCCCGCTCGGCCTCCACCTTGTTGTCCGACGCGTGCCGCCGCTGCCGCGGGTCGACCGGCACGCGGTTCAGGTACGTCACGTACCCGACCAGGTCGTCCGCCCCGGCCAGCGCCCGCCGCGCCTCCGGCGTCAGCCACTCGGGTCCGGCGGGGCCGAGCCCCACCACCACGACCTCGCCCCTGTGCCCGGAAGCCGTCACGGGCTTGCCCGGCGGCTTGCTCGGCAGCAACGCCAGCGAGAAGTACGGCACGCCGTCGGCGTCCACTTCGGACAGCGGCGCGGTCCGCTGCGCGCCGGTCGTGGCCCGCTCCACGTACCAGGCCTCGTCCAGCCGCCCCGCCCGCGCCAACGCCTCCCGCACCCGCGGGAACGTCCGGCCCAGCTTCATGATCGCCACGGGGTCGCCGCCCGACAGGTGCTCCACCAGCGCGTCCGCGGACAACGTCCCCGGCAGCACGGTCAGCACCTCGTCCCGCTCCACGAGCGGCCGGCCGATCACGGCGGAACCCGCGCTGACCGACGTCACGCCCGGCACCACCTCGGCGTCGTACCGGTGCGCCAACCGCTTGTGCAGGTGCATGTACGACCCGTAGAAGAACGGGTCGCCCGCCGCCAGCACCACGACCACGCGGCCCGCGTCGAGGTGGGCGGCCAACCGCGCCGCGCACTCCTCGTAGAACGCGTCGATCTCGCCCTGGTAGTCGTCGGAGTCCTCGGTGGTGACCGGGTAGACCAGCTGCTCCTCGACCTGCCCCGCGCGCAGGTACGGCTCCGCGATCCGGCGCGCCACGCTCCGCCCGTGGCGGGCGCTGTGGAACACCACCACGTCCGCCTCGCCGATCAGCCGTGCCGCCTTGACGGTCACCAGCTCCGGGTCGCCCGGACCCACCCCGACGCCGTACAGCTTGCCCGTCATTCGTCCTCGCTCGCGATCGCGTTGATCGCCGCCGCGGTCATGGCGCTGCCGCCCCGCCGCCCGCGCACGACCAGGTACTCCAGCCCCAGGTCGTTGGCCGCCAACGCGTCCTTCGACTCGGCCGCCCCGATGAACCCGACCGGCACGCCCAGCACGGCGGCCGGTCGCGGCGCGCCCGCCGCCACCATGTCCAGCAGGTGGAACAACGCGGTCGGCGCGTTGCCGATGGCCACCACCGCGCCGTCCAGCTTGCCGCGCCACAGCTCCAACGCCGCCGCGCTGCGGGTGTTGCCCAGCTCCGCCGCCAGCCCCGGCACGCGCGGGTCGCCCAACGCGCACACGACCTCGTTGTCCGCGGGCAGCCTGCGCCGCGTCACGCCCGCCGCCACCATCTGCGCGTCGCACAGGACCGGCGCGCCGGCCAGCAGCGCCGCGCGGGCGTCGCGGACCACGTTCGGCGAGTGGTCGACGTCGGTGACGAGGTCGACCATCCCGCAGGCGTGGATCATCCGCACCACCACCCGCGCCACGTCCGCCGGGAACCGCGCCAGGTCGGCCTCGGCCCGGATGGTGGCGAAGGACCGGCGGTAGATCTCCGCGCCGTCCTTGATGTAGCTGGTCACCTGATCTCCTCGTACCCGTCGCCGGTCGCGACGAACTCCACCACGTCGCCCGTCGGCCGCCCGCACCGGCGCGCGCAACCCGACCAGTGCGCCCGGCCCGGCGTGGACCGGGCGCCGATCCAGCGGGTCGCGTCGGCGCGGACGTCGGCGAGCGCCTTGGCGCACCCCGGTCGGCCGGTGCACGCGCTGACGCCGTGCCACGGCGAGTCGGGCGACGTGAACAGGCCGCTGGTCTCGCTCCCGGCGGGCAGCACCAGGCTGCGCCACGGCGTGAGCCGCACCGCCGCGCCGGCGAGCAGGCGCGCGTCCAACCGGCCCAGCGGCACCCCCGCCACGACGGCGGAACCGTGGACGCCCGGTGCGACCGGCGTCACACCCGGCTCGATCGTCGGCGGGCCCGGAACGCCCAGCGCCTCCGTGATCTTCCGCACACCGCCGTCCACTTCGGACAGCCGCCACGCGTCGCCGCGGATCTCGCCGAAGACGCGCGCGGCGGTCACCACGGCGTCCACTGGATCGGTCACGCGGAGCCCGGAGTCGCGCCCTGCTAGGAACAACGCGTCGCCGACCAGCCCGACGTCACCCGCCAGGCCGCTCACCGCGCCACCCACCGTGACCAGGAACCGGCCCGGCAGGGACGCCAGCTCCGGCGTCGCGCACAGGGCCGCGTCGATCGCGTCGACCAGCGCCTGGTTGTCGTCCAGCGGCGCGGCGACGATGTTCCGGATGCGCTCGTGGGTCGTCGACGGCAGCAGCCCGACCTCGCGCAGGCGGGCGCCCAGCTCGTGCTCCGCGCCCGGCGGCAAGCCTCTGACCTGCAGGTTCGCCCGTGAGGTCAGGTCGAGGAACCCGTCACCCAGCTCCAGCGCGGCCGTGCGCACCGCGTCGAACTGGACCGCGCTCAACGTCCCGCCGGGCACCCGCACGCGGGCCAGCCCGCCGTCGGCGGCCTGGTGCACGTCGACGGCGCCGGGGCAGGCGTCCGGGCGAACTCGGTCCGTGGGCATGGACTGGATGCTAACTGCCGTTAGGGTGACCTCCGAACGGCGAAGCAGCAGGAGGAAGCCGGTGTGAATCCGGCGCGGTCCCGCCACTGTGACCGGGGGAGGCCCCGGGAGTCAGGAACTCCGCTCGCCGTCCCCCACGACCGGGGCGAGGACCCCCGAGGGATGGAGCCCGCACGTGATCCTGCTGTTGTCGACCTCCGACACCGACCTGCTGTCCGCCCGCGCGAGTGGCGCCGACTACCGCCTGGCCAACCCCGCCCGCACCGCCGTGGACGACCTCCCGGCGCTGGTCGAGGGCGTCGACCTGGTGGTCGTGCGCATCCTCGGCGGTCGCCGGATGTGGGAGGAGGGGCTCGACTGGCTGCTCGCCTCCGGCCTGCCGGTCGTCGTGCTCGGCGGCGAGCAGAACCCGGACGCGCCGCTGATGGAGCTGTCCACCGTGCCCGGCGGGGTGTGCGCGGAGGCGCACGCGTACCTGGCGCACGGCGGCGCGGCGAACCTCGCGCAGCTGCACCACTTCCTGTCGGACACGGTCCTGCTGACCGGCCACGGGTTCGCCCCGCCCGAACCCACGCCGACGTGGGGCGTGCTGGAGCGGGAGGCCGCGGGCGAGGACGGCCCCACCATCGCCGTCCTGTACTACCGCGCCCACCACGTGGCCGGGAACACCGCGTTCGTGCACGCCCTGTGCGACGCGATCGAGGCCAAGGGCGGCCGGCCCCTGCCGATCTTCTGCGCGTCCCTGCGCGCCGCGGACCCCGCCCTCCTGGCCGAGCTGGGCAAGGCGGACGCCCTGGTCGTCACGGTCCTCGCGGCCGGCGGCACGAAGCCCGCCGCGGCCTCCGCCGGCGGTGACGACGACGCGTGGGACGTGGGCGCGCTGGCCGCGCTCGACGTGCCGATCCTCCAAGGCCTGTGCCTGACGAGCAGCCGGGCCGCGTGGGACGGGAACGACGACGGACTGTCCCCTTTGGACACCGCGACCCAGGTGGCGATCCCCGAGTTCGACGGCCGGATCATCACCGTGCCGTTCTCGTTCAAGGAGGTCGACGAGGACGGGCTCACGGTCTACGTCGCCGACGAGGAGCGCGCGGCGCGGGTCGCCGGCATCGCCGTCCGCCACGGCAGGCTCCGCCACATCCCGCAGGCCGAGCGCCGCGTCGCCGTCATGCTCTCGGCGTACCCGACCAAGCACTCCCGCATCGGCAACGCGGTCGGCCTCGACACCCCGGCCAGCGTCGTGCGGCTGCTCGCCGCGATGAAGGACCACGGCTACGACATCGGCGACGACCTGCCGGGCGTGGCGAACCTCGACGGCGACGCGCTGATCCACGCGCTGATCGCCGCCGGCGGCCAGGACGCCGACTGGCTCACCGAGGAGCAGCTCCAGGGCAACCCGGTGCGGCTCCCGGCGGCCCGTTACGCGGAGTGGTACGCCACCCTGCCGGAGGACACCCGCGAGGGGATGGAACGGCACTGGGGCGCGGCGCCCGGCACCCTGTTCGTGGACCGGTCGCGGGACCGGGACGGCGAGATCGTCCTGGCCGCCCTGCGCTCCGGCAACGTCGTCGTCATGGTGCAGCCGCCGCGCGGCTTCGGCGAGAACCCCATCGCGATCTACCACGACCCCGACCTCCCGCCGAGCCACCACTACCTGGCCGCGTACCGCTGGCTGGAGGACGAGTTCGGCGCCGACGCCGTGGTGCACGTCGGCAAGCACGGCAACCTCGAGTGGCTGCCCGGCAAGACCGTCGGCCTGTCGGCGGGCTGCGGTCCCGACGCCGCCCTCGGCGACCTGCCCCTGATCTACCCGTTCCTGGTCAACGACCCGGGCGAGGGCACCCAGGCGAAGCGGCGCGCGCACGCCACCCTCGTGGACCACCTGGTGCCGCCGATGGCGCGGGCCGACAGCTACGGCGACATCGCCCGCCTGGAACAGCTGCTGGACGAGCACGGGAACATCGCCGCGATGGACCCGGCCAAGCTGCCCGCCATCCGGGCCCAGATCTGGACCCTCATCCAGGCCGCGAAGCTCGACCACGACCTGGGGCTGGACGACCGGCCGCACGACGCCGAGTTCGACGAGCTGATCCTCCACGTCGACGGCTGGCTGTGCGAGGTGAAGGACGTCCAGATCCGCGACGGCCTGCACGTCCTCGGCGAGGCGCCCACCGGCGAGACCCGCGTCAACCTGGTCCTGGCCATCCTCCAGGCCAAGCAGATGTGGGCGGGCCAGACCGCCGCCCTGCCCGGCCTGCGCGAGGCGCTGGGGCTCGCCGACACCACCCGGACGAGCACCGACCGGGTCGAGGCGGAGGCCCGCGCGCTCGTCCAGGCCATGGAAGACGCCAATTGGGACGTGAACGCCGCCCGCGGCCTCACCGACAACGGCGATGTCGCGCGCATCCTGGAGTTCGCCGCCACCGAGGTCGTGCCCCGGCTCGCCCGCACGACGGACGAGATGACGAACGTGCTGCACGCGCTCGACGGCGGTTACGTCCCGGCCGGTCCGAGCGGGTCGCCGCTGCGCGGCCTGGTGAACGTGCTGCCGACCGGCCGGAACTTCTACTCGGTCGACCCCAAGGCGGTGCCGTCCCGGCTGGCCTGGGAGACCGGCCAGGCGATGGCCGACTCGCTGCTGGAGCGCTACCGGGCGGACACGGGGGAGTGGCCCCCGTCCGTGGGCCTGTCGGTCTGGGGCACGAGCGCCATGCGCACCGCCGGTGACGACATCGCCGAGGTGCTGGCGCTGCTGGGCGTGCGGCCGACCTGGGACGACCAGTCACGCCGGGTCACGGGTCTGGAGGTGATCCCGCTGGATGAGCTGAACCGGCCGAGAATCGACGTGACGGTGCGCATCAGCGGGTTCTTCCGCGACGCATTCCCCCACGTGGTGGCACTGATCGACGACGCGGTGCGACTGGTCGCGAACCTCGACGAGTCCGACGCCGACAACTTCGTCCGGGCTCACGCGCAGGCGGATCTGGCACAGCACCACGACGAGCGCCGGTCGACAATGCGCGTCTTCGGCAGCAAACCGGGCGCGTACGGCGCCGGTCTCCTCCCGCTCATCGACAGCCGGAACTGGCGGGACGACGCCGACCTCGCCGAGGTGTACGCCGTCTGGGGCGGGTACGCCTACGGTCGGGAACTGGACGGCGTCGAAGCGCGACCGGCGATGGAGAACGCGTACCGGCGGATCGCCGTCGCCGCGAAGAACATCGACACCCGTGAACACGACATCGCCGATTCCGACGATTACTTCCAGTACCACGGCGGCATGGTCGCCACGGTGCGCGCGTTGACCGGGAAAGCGCCCGCCGCCTATGTCGGCGACAGCACCCGTCCCGACGCCGTGCGCACCCGGACCCTGCACGAGGAAACGAATCGCATCTTCCGCGCCAGGGTGGTCAACCCGAAATGGTTGGCCGCGATGCGCAAGCACGGGTACAAGGGCGCGTTCGAATTGGCCGCCACGGTCGACTACCTGTTCGGCTACGACGCCACGACCGGTGTCGTCGCCGACTGGATGTACGAGCAGTTGGCGGCCAGTTACGTGCTGGACCCGGAGAACCGGAAGTTCCTGACCGAATCCAACCCGTGGGCGCTGCACGGCATCTCGGAACGCCTGCTGGAGGCGGCCGAGCGCGGTATGTGGGAGCACCCGGAGCCGGAGACGCTGGCCGCCCTCCGGACCGCGTACCTCGAAACCGAGGGCGACCTGGAAGACGGGCGCTGACCACCCGGCCGCCGCGTTCCCCGGAACGCGGCGGCCCGATCACGAACCGGACTCGCCCGCGGAGCCGAGCCGCGGCGGCGGCCGGTGGGTCCGGTTCGCGTCGAATGGCGAGTCGAACAGCCGGTCGGATCACGATTGCGATCGCGACCCGAATGAGGGGTACCCCTATATTCGGGCTCCTCGGGAATACCCCGGCGCCGAACAGCGGCGGAACGGGCCGGCTCTGGTCCTGAATGGACGATTGCGGGCGGCCCGCGGGCGCCCGATCGGGGCCACTCGGACAACTCGGCGGAGACGGCCGTCGGCTCACCGGACGACTCCCCGTGCGCGGCCGGCGACTCGCCGTGCCGTGACGCGGAACACTCCCGAACCCCACCCCGGCGTCGCGTGTCGCGCGGTCCGGTGGACACTGGTGCCGGGTGAGCGGGTTACGGCTTGTGAATGCGTTCCGGATCTCCGGCTCGCGAGGTGAACCGAGCGTGTCCGATCGGTCTACGAACTGTGCCTGAACGGACCACTGGCGGCACCGCCGGCGGAATCGGTCCAGCAGGGCGAATGTCGCAAGGTCGGTAACAGCGCGGACACGGGAGCTTGACACAACTCCGTGGCGCGAACCACACTCCCCCAAAACCTGGGAGCGCTCCCAGAACGTTCACCGCCGATCAACTGAGGAGTTCTCGTGCGCTACCGTCGAGCAGGCTTGGCCAAAGTCCTGGCCTGCACCGCAGTGCTCGCCGCAGCCGCTACGGCATGCGGCTCGGGCGGATCCGGAACCTCGTCCGATGGCAAGGTCGAGCTGACCATCGCGACCTTCAACGAGTTCGGTTACGAGGAACTCCTCAAGGAGTACGAGGCCGCCAACCCGAACGTCAAGGTCACGCAGCGCAAGACCGGACAGGGCGCGCCGCACCACCAGAACCTGTTCACCAAGCTGGGCGCGGGCTCCGGTCTGGCCGACGTCGAGGCCGTCGAAGAGGGCTTCCTGAGCCAGGTCATGGCCAAGTCGGGCCAGTTCGAGGACCTGAAGGAGATCGGTCCGAAGGACGTCCGCGAGGACCGCTGGCTGCAGTGGAAGGTCGACGCCGTCACCACCAAGGACGGCAAGCTCATCGGCTACGGCACCGACATCGGCCCGCTGGCCATGTGCTACCGCAAGGACCTCTTCGAGGCCGCCGGCCTGCCGTCCGACCCCGAGGGCGTGAAGGCCCTGTTCGCCACGTGGGACTCGTACTTCGAGGCCGGTGACCGCTACGTCGCCGCCACCAAGAAGCCGTGGTTCGACTCGGCCGCGCAGATCTTCAACCCGATGCACAACCAGGCCAAGACCGGCTACTTCGACCGCGACGACAAGCTCGTGATCGAGACCAACGACGACAAGAAGATCTGGGACCAGGTCACCGCCGCGGTCGCGGGCGGCCAGTCGGCCAAGCTCGCCGCGTGGAGCCCGGAGTGGGAGACCGGCTTCAAGGAGTCGGCGTTCGCCACCAAGACCTGCCCGTCGTGGATGCTGGGCGTCATCGAGGGCAACGCCGGCCCCGAGCACAAGGGCAAGTGGGCCGTCACGGCCGCGTTCCCCGGCGGCGGCGGCAACTGGGGCGGCTCGTACCTGACCGTCCCGAAGCAGGGCAAGAACAAGGCCGAGGCCGCCAAGCTGGCCGCGTGGCTGACCGCGCCGGAGCAGCAGATCAAGGCGTTCAAGGCCAAGGGCACGTTCCCGAGCCAGACCGAGGCCCTGATCTCGCCGGAGCTGCTCAACCAGACCAGCGAGTACTTCGGCGGCGAGAAGGTCGGCATGCTGTTCGCCGAGCAGGCCAACAAGGTCGCGGCGGCGCAGTACAAGGGCCCGAAGGACGGCGAGATCCAGGACAACATCGTCTCCCCGGCGCTGCTGTCGGTCGAGCAGGGCACCTCTCCTGAGGACGCGTGGAAGCAGGTCGTCGAGGGAGCCAAGAAGGCTGCCAAGTAATGACGACCGAGCTTTCGGTCGCGCGCGGGCGGGGCTCCGAGCCCCGCCCGCCGCGGCGCGACGACAACGATGACATGGGTCCGGCGAAGCTCGGCTGGCGCTACCGGCTGACCCGCCTGGACGTGAAGGTCTCCCCGTACCTGTACATCGCCCCGTTCTTCATCCTGTTCGCGGTCGTCGGGCTGTTCCCCCTGCTCTACACCGCGTACATCTCCCTGTTCGACTGGGAGCTGGGCGCCGACGAGCAAGCCTTCGTCGGCGTCGAGAACTACACCACGCTGTTGGCCGACGCGCAGTTCTGGAACGCGATGGTCAACACCCTCAGCATCTTCGCGATGTCCACGATCCCGCAGGTCATCACGGCGGTGCTGCTCGCCGCGCTGCTGAACACGGCGTTGCGCGGTCGCACCGGCTGGCGGATGGGCGTGCTGCTGCCCTACGTCGCCAGCCTCGTCGCGCTGACCATCATCTTCGGCGACCTGTTCGGCGTCCAGTACGGGTCGGTCAACGACATCCTCGAGTTGTTCGGCATCGAGCGGATCGACTGGCAGGCCGAGCGGTGGTGGAGCCACGTCGCCATCGCCACCATGGTCAACTGGCGCTGGACGGGCTACAACGCCCTGATCGTGCTGGCCGCGATGCAGGCCATCCCGCGCGACGTCTACGAGGCCGCGTGGGTCGACGGCGCGAGCAAGGTGCGCCAGTTCTTCAGCATCACGCTGCCCCTGCTGCGCCCCACCATGATCTTCGTGGTGGTCACCTCGACCATCGGCGGCCTGCAGATCTTCACCGAGCCGAAGCTGTTCGCGCCCTCGGGCAGCAGCAACGGCGGCGCGACCAACCAGTACCAGACGGTCGTGCTCTACATGTACCAGTCCGGTTTCCAGAGCTTCGACCTGGGCTACGCCTCGGCCATGGCCTGGGTGCTGTTCATCGTCGTCATCGCGATCGCGGGGATCAACTTCCTGCTCACCCGCAGGCTCGCGTCCAGTGGGGAGGCGTGATGGCCACCATCACCGACCGCCCGGCGCCTTTCGCCGCCGCGCCCGAAGCCAGGAAGCCCCGGCGGTCGAGGGCGGTGTCGCTCTCCGAGCGGCGTCCCGGCTTCGTCGTCTACGGCATCCTGATCGCGTTCATCCTCGGCTCGGCGTTCCCGTTCTACTGGTCGTTCCTCGCCGCCAGCCACGACGACGGCACGTTCAAGTCCGAGGGGCCGCTGCTGCCCGGCGGGCACTTCTTCTCCAACGCCTCCCGGGTGCTGGACTCGATCCCGTTCTGGAAGGCGCTGGGCAACAGCATCATCGTCTCCGGCACGGTCACCCTGTCGGTGGTGGTCCTGTCCACGCTGGCGGGCTTCGCGTTCGCCAAGCTCCGGTTCAAGGGCCGCGGACCCCTCATGGTGTTCGTGGTCGCCACGCTCGCCGTCCCCACGCAGCTCGGGATCATCCCGCTCTACATGGCGATGGCGGAGTTCGGCTGGTCCGGCACCCTCGGCGCGGTCATCGTCCCCAACCTGGTGACCGCGTTCGGCGTGTTCTGGATGCGCCAGTACATCGCCGACGCCGTGCCCGACGAGCTGATCGAGGCGGCCCGCATGGACGGGTGCAGCATGATCCGCACGTTCTGGCACGTGTGCCTGCCCGCGGTGCGCCCGGCCGCCGCCATGCTCGGCATCTTCACGTTCATGATGTCGTGGAACGACTTCCTCTGGCCGCTGATCGTGCTCAACGCGGACAACCCGACGATGCAGGTCGCCCTGGAGAAGTTGCAGAGCGGCTACTACGTCGACAACTCGCTCGTGCTCGCCGGGACCACGATGGCCACGGTCCCGATTCTGATCGTCTTCCTCGTACTCGGTCGGCAGATCGTCGCCGGGATCATGCAGGGTGCTGTGAAGGGGTAGCTGTGGAGTCGATTTCCTTTCCCGAGGGATTCGTGTGGGGCGCCGCGACCGCGGCGTTCCAGATCGAAGGCGCGACAACCGTTGACGGTCGCACCGCGTCCATCTGGGACACGTTCTGCAAGCTTCCGGGTGCGGTGGTGGGCGGTGACACGGGTGACCCGGCCGCCGACCACTACAACCGGGTGGACGAAGACGTCCAGTTGATGGTCGACCTCGGGCTGCACGCCTACCGGTTCTCCACCGCGTGGCCCCGCATCCGACCGGACGCCGGTCCGGTCAACCAGCTCGGCCTGGACTTCTACTCCCGGCTGGTCGACAAGCTGCTCGAGAACAACATCACCCCGTGGCTGACGCTCTACCACTGGGACCTCCCGCAGACCCTCGAGGACGAGGGCGGCTGGGCCAACCGGGACACGGCGTACCGCTTCGCGGAGTACGCCGAGTCGGTCGTCGGCGCGCTGGGCGACCGGGTGGACAACTGGACCACGCTCAACGAGCCGTGGTGCTCGTCGCTGCTGAGCTACGCGGCGGGCATCCACGCGCCCGGCCGCCAGGAGCCGGAGGCCGCCGTCGCGGCCGTGCACCACCTGCTGCTGGCCCACGGCCTCGCCACCGCGGCGATCCGCGACCAGGCGCCGAACGCCAAGGTCGGCATCACGCTCAACATGTACCCGATCATCCCGGCGGACCCGGACGACCCGGCGGACCTCGACGCCGCGCGCCGGCTCGACGGCCTCCAGAACCGGATCTTCCTCGACCCGCTGTTCAAGGGCGAGTACCCGGCGGACATCGTCGAGGACCTCGAGCCGTACGGGTTCTCGAAGCACATCCGCGAGAACGACCTGGAGATCATCTCGGCCCCGCTGGACCAGCTGGGCGTCAACTACTACGCCGAGCACTTCGTCAGCGGCACCCCGGAGCCGGAGCCCGAGGCGCCGGTCCAGTCCAACGGCCGCCGCCCGACCGGGTCGCCCTGGGTCGGCGCGGAGCACGTCTCGTTCCCCAGCCGCGGCCTGCCGCGGACGGCGATGGACTGGGAGGTGCAGCCGGACGGCCTGTTCAAGGTGCTCATGCGGGTGCACCAGGACTACCCGAGCATCCCGCTCTACGTCACCGAGAACGGCGCCGCCTACGTCGACTCCATCAACGACGACGGGTCGATCGACGACCCCGAGCGCCTCGGTTACATCGAGTCGCACCTCAGGGCGGCGCATGCGGCCATCGAGGCGGGTGTCGACCTCCGCGGTTACTTCGCGTGGTCGCTCATGGACAACTTCGAGTGGGCCGAGGGGTACGCGAAGCGGTTCGGGATCGTGCATGTCGACTACGAGACGCAGGTTCGGACGCCTAAGATGAGTGCCATGTGGTACTCGCAGGTTGCCCGTGGCAACGCTCTCACGGCGACGGTCGCTCCGTGACGGATGCCGTTGACCCACCCAAGGCACGACGACCCAACACCCGGCTGGAGGAGGTCGCTCGTGCAGCCGGTGTGTCCAAGTCGACCGTGTCGCGGGTGATCAACGGCGAACCGTACGTCAGCTCGCGGGCGCGTGAGGCGGTCCACCAGGCCATCGGACGCCTCGGGTACAGCCCGAACCAGGCGGCTCGGACGCTCGCGGGCAGCCGGGCCAACTGCATCGCCCTGGTGGTGTCCGAACAGGGCAGCCGGGTGCTGGCCGACCCGTTCTTCGCCGGTGTGCTCCGCGGTGTGCACGCCGAGCTGGCGGGCAAGCGGGTCCAGCTCGTCCTCATGATGAGCAAGGAGGGCGACGAGCAGGACCTGGTCAACTACCTCTGCGGCGGCCACGTGGACGGCGTGCTGGTGATCAGCCTGCACGGCCAGGACCCGCTGCCCCGCACGCTCGCCGACGCGGGCCTGCCGACCGTCGTCGGCGGCAGGCCCCTCGGGGCGGGCGGAGTGCCCTACGTCGACTCGGACAACTTCAACGGCGCCATGGAGGCGGCTCGCTACCTGGTCTCGCTGGGTCGCAAGCGCATCGCCACCATCGCCGGCCCGCGCGACATGGCGGTGGGCATGGACCGGTTGTCCGGCTGGAAGCGCGGCCTGAGCCAGGCCAGGCTGGACACCGACCTCGTCGCGTACGGCGACTTCACGCCGGAGAGCGGCGCGGTGGCGATGGCCGACCTGCTCAAGCGGGCGCCGGACCTCGACGCCGTGTTCGTCGGCGCGGACATCATGGCGCTCGGCGCGTTGCAGACCCTGCACGCGCACGGCAAGCGGGTGCCCGAGGACGTTGCCGTGGTCGGGTTCGACGACCTGATGATCGCCTCCACCGCGGTCCCGCCGCTGACCACGATCCGCCAGGACGTGGAGCAGTTGGGCCGGACCATGACGTGGCGGCTGATGGCGGAGCTGGCCGGCGAGGAGAACCTGCCGCCGTTCCTGCTCCTGCCGACCTCGATGGTGTCCAGGTCCAGCGCCTGACCCGTCACCGGCGGGCATCGCGTCCCGCCTGAACACCTCCGACCCGGGGTTCCCGGGTCGCGACGAGCGTGCCGAGACCCGGGCCGAGGCCCGGGTCTCGGTGTTTTCGAAGCGATTCGACCTCCGTTCGACGGGTTCGACACGCCGGGTGCGCGGTCGGGACCGCACTTCACTCGGATGGCGTAACGCCGCCTCCTTGCCGGAGGTGGATCACCCTGGCTACGGTCCAACCTGCGTGATCTGGGAGCGCTCCCAGACGTCATGCGGAGACAAGCTCGGGGGGAGCGGTCCCTTTCGCCCATCCGCCTCCCCCCACCCCCGCGCAAAGGAGCGCAGCACGATGGCAGCCCGACGGACCCCGCTCGCGGTGACCTCCGTCGTGCTGCGGTCGAACGGCCCCGCCACCGCGTCCGCGGACTCGGGACGGGTCGCCACCGGGTCGCGGCTCACCGCCCACCGACCGGATCGCTGCGCCGGCGCAGGGCTCAACCGCCGCGTGGATGACTCGTCGGACCGGGCGGACCGCCGGTTGGTCCGCGGTGTCGGCCCTCGGTCGGACCGACACGCCGGCGACCGGCTGAACCGCCGCGCGGGTGACCTGTCGGACCGGTTGGCCCGCAGCGGCCCTGGGCACGGCCTCGCCGCGACCAACGACCACCGCCGGGCGACCGGCGCCGCCACCGCCACCGCCACCGCGCGGCACGTCCTCGCCGTCGTCGGCGGATCACGAGTCTGGGGAGTGGAGCCATGAGACGGCTTCTGGCGTTGACGACCGCGGCCGTGGCCGCGCTCGGTGTCGTGCTGGTGTCGAACGCGGTCAGCCCGGCCGCCGAACCGTCCGCCTCGGCGATCGTGCAGCCGCACAAGTGGCGCAACGTGGAGATCGAGGGCGGCGGCTTCGTGCCGGGCATCGTCTTCAGCCCCGCCGAGAAGGACCTGATCTACTCGCGCACCGACATCGGCGGCGCGTACCGGTGGAACCAGGCGACCGGCCGGTGGACCCCGCTGCTGGACTGGGTCGGCTACGAGAACTGGGGCTACAACGGCGTCGTCAGCATCGCCCCCGACCCCAAGGACGCCGACAAGGTGTACGCGGCCGTGGGCATGTACACCAACGGCTGGGACCCGAACAACGGCGCGATCCTCCGCTCGTCCGACCGCGGCGACACGTGGCAGACGTCCGTACTGCCCTTCAAGCTTGGCGGCAACATGCCGGGCCGCGGCATGGGGGAGCGGCTGGCCGTCGACCCCAACGACGGCCGGGTGCTGTACCTCGGCGCGCCCAGCGGCAAGGGCCTGTGGCGCAGCACGGACAGCGGCGTGACGTGGTCGCAGGTGGTGAGCTTCCCCAACCCCGGCAACTACGTCGAGAACCCGAACGACCCCGGCGGCTACGCGGGCGACAACCAGGGCGTGGTCTGGGTGACCTACGACCCGCGGTCGTCGACGGCGGGCAGCCCCAGCAAGACGGTCTACGTCGGCGTGGCCGACAAGGAGAACACCGTCTACCGCACCACCGACGCGGGCGTGACGTGGGAGCGGCTGGCGGGCCAGCCGACCGGCTACATCGCCCACAAGGGCGTGCTCGACCACCAGGGCGGCTTCCTGTACCTCGCGACCAGCGACAAGGGCGGCCCGTACGACGGCGGCAAGGGCGACGTCTGGAAGTACGACACCGCCACCGGCGCGTGGACGCAGATCAGCCCGGTGCCCTCGTCGAGCGCGGACAACCTGTTCGGCTACAGCGGTCTCACCGTCGACCGGCAGAACCCCGGCACGATCATGGTGGCCACCCAGATCGCCTGGTGGCCGGACGTCACGTTCTTCCGCAGCACGGACGGCGGCGCGACGTGGACCCGGATCTGGGACTGGGCGGGCTACCCGAACCGGTCGTTCCGCTACAAGATGGACATCACGTCCTCGCCGTGGCTGAGCATGGGCGCGAACCCGGCGCCGCCGGAGGTCAGCCCGAAGCTGGGCTGGATGACCGAGTCGCTGGAGATCGACCCGTTCGACTCCAACCGGATGATGTACGGCACCGGCGCGACCGTCTACGGCACCACGGACCTCACGAAGTGGGACACCGGCGGCCAGATCACGATCAAGCCGACCGCCGCGGGGCTGGAGGAGACCGCGGTGCTCGACCTGATCAGCCCGCCCACGGGCGCGCCGCTGATCAGCGGTCTCGGCGACATCGGCGGGTTCCGGCACGACGACGTCACCAAGGTGCCGTCGATGATGTTCCAGCAGCCGTTCTTCACCACCACCACGAGCCTCGACTACGCCGAGGCGAACCCGTCGGTCGTGGTCCGCGCCGGCAACGTCGACGGACCGGCGCACGTGGCGTTCTCCACCGACGGCGGCGCGAACTGGTTCGCGGGCGCCGATCCGGCGGGCGTCACCGGCGGCGGCACCGTGGCGGCGGCGGCCGACGGCAGCCGGTTCGTGTGGAGCCCCGGCGGCGCGGCGGTCCACTACTCGGTGGGCTTCGGCAACACCTGGACGCCGTCCACCGGCATCCCGGCGGGCGCCGTGGTCGAGGCGGACCGGGTGAACCCGAAGAAGTTCTACGGGCTGGCCGACGACACCGTCTACGTCAGCACGGACGGCGGCGCGACGTTCACCGCCGGCCCGACCGCGAACGTGGCCAGGCTGCACGCCGTGCCCGGCCACGAGGGCCACCTCTGGCTGGCGGGCGAGGGCGGACTGTTCCGCTCGACCGACTCCGGCGCGACGGTCGCCAAGACCCGCGACCACATCACCAGCGCGGTCAACATCGGCTTCGGCAAGCCCGCCGAGGGCAAGACCTACCCCGCGCTGTACGCGGTGCTGACCCTCAACGGCAAGACCGGCGTGTACCGGTCGGACGACGAGGCCGGCCTCGGCTGGGTGCGGATCAACGACGACGCCCACCAGTACGGGAACATGGGCGAGGCCATCACCGGTGACCCGCGCGTCTACGGCCGCGTCTACCTGGGCACCAACGGGCGTGGCGTGCTCGTCGCCGACCCGAGCGGCAACATCAGCACGACCGAGCCCACCGGCACCACGACCACGTCCACCAGCACCACCACCACGACCACCACTGGGACGACCACGACGACCACGGACCAGCCGCCGCTCGGCGACTGCTCCGTGCGGTACTCGGTCGGCAGCCAGTGGGGAGGTGGCTTCACCGCGTCGGTGAAGATCACCAACCGGGGGACGAGCGCCGTCACGGGCTGGAACCTCGGCTGGTCGTTCGCGAACGGCCAGAAGATCGTCCACAGTTGGAACGGCAAGGTGTCGCAGAGCGGCGCCGCCGTCACGGTGACCAACGAGGGCTGGAACGGGACCATCGGAGCGGGTCGCTCGGTGGACTTCGGATTCCAGGCGAGCTGGCAGGGCAGCAACGTCGCACCCACCGGCTTCACGCTGAACGGTAGGACCTGTTCACTCGGCTAACGCAGCCCTCGTTTGGCCTGGCGGCGCAGCTGCGTGATCCGAGCTGCGCCGACCAGGGCCACCACGATCGCGCCCGCGATCGCCGCGAACAGCAGGGCCACGCCCAGCGGCAACGTGCCCGCCGCGCCGAGGAAGTGGATCGTCACGCCGGCGAGGTTCTGCAGGATGAACACCAGCAGCACGATCAGCACGACGATCGACGCCAGCACCGCGACCCACGTGCCGCTGATCCGGGTCGGCTTCAGCTTCGGCGGTTTCCCCGCGTCCTCGGTCCGGTGGTCCGGCGGGGCCGGCGAGGCGATCGGGGGCGGCGTGGGCTCCAGGGCGTTCGGTCCCGTCTCCCGCGGGCCCACCGCCGGCGGGCCGTCCGGGATCGGGCTGGCCGGCAGCGCTTCGGTGCGGTCGTCGTCACGCGGGGTGGTCACGACGTGATTATCCGTCCGGGCCGGCGGCCCCGCCAATCAGGCGCACGGCCGGCGGTACTCCAGCGCGCCCACGGCCTCCACGTACTGCTGCCACTCGTCGCGCGAGATGTGGGCCTCGACGGCCGCGCACATCTGCGTGACGGCGAGGTCGAAGTCGAACTCCCAGGACCGCGTGGTGCCGTCGGAGTTCGACGTGACGACCTTCTGGGACGTCTCGCCGAACGACACGGCGTAGACGCCGGTGGTGCGGCCGCTGATCCGGCCCCGTTCCGCCGGCCGGGCCGGGTCGGTGACGTCCCACAGCACGACCTTGTCGTCCTTGCCCACGGTGGCGAGGGCCTTGCCGTCACGCCGGAAGCCGAGCGCCCGGATCGCCTCCGGGTGCACCTTCTGCGCCCACACCTCGGTCGGCGCCCACTGGCTGCTGCGGTCCCACAGGCGGACCACGCCGTTCGCGCCGCCCGCGGCGAGCGTGTCGCCGTCCGGCGACAACGCCACCGCGGTGATCTCGCGGCCGGTGGCCAGCTCGCCGATCCGCAGCGGGTGCACCGGGTTCGACACGTCCCACAGCCGGATCGTCCCGGCGTCGTCCCAGGTCACGACGACCTGACCGTCCTGGCTGTAGGCGACGCCGTTGACCGGGCGCGGGTGGCCGATCAGGTGCGACCGCTCGACCGGCCGGGCCGGGTCCGACCAGTCCCACACCACCACGTCGCTGATCTCCGACACGGTGACGACGGTCCGCGCGCCCGCCGGGTCGAGCGCGATCCGCAGCACCGGGAACGTGAACGTGTGCGCCACCTCGGGCGCGATCGCGTCGGTGACGTCCCAGACCCGCGCGGTGCGGCCCTCCAGCGTGGTGGCGAACGCCTGCTCCACGCCGCTGACGGCCATCGACGTGACGGTCGCGCTCGGCGTCGTGCGCTTGCCCAGCGGCAGGTAGGTGGTGTCGTTGGCGGGCGTGGGGACGCGCGCGTTCGGCCGCGGCAGGCCGTCCGGGCTGAGGCCCTGGCCGGACGGGAACGCCGAGCGGCTGACCATGTCCTGGGCGCTCGCCGCGTGCGCGCTGAGCACGCCGTCCCGCAGGGCGTCGGTCGGGTTGAGCTGGTAGGCGGCGAGGGCGAGTTGGTCGGCGAGCCTCGGGTCGCTGCCCCGCAACGCCTGCGCCTGGTTCGACACGAACCACGCGGCCGACGACTTCCAGCCCTCCGCGGCCTCCTTCTGCGCCTCGATGGCGAGGACGACCGCCGTGCCGGCGAGCACCAGCAGCACGGCCAGCAGCGCCACCAGCTGGCGCAGTCTGCGGGTGCGCCGGTGCGCGAGCCGCCGTTCCCGGTCGCGGGCCTGGAGGCTGTCGGCCAGGAACTCCCGCTCCTGGGCGCTGGTGCGCACGCCGTCGCGCTGCGTCCAGTCGACGGCCGCGTCCAGCCGGGCGCCCCGGTACAGCGCGTCCGGGTCGCGGCCGAGCGACTCCCAGGTCGCGGCGGCCTCGGTCAGCCGGCGCATGGTGCGCAGCCCGTCCCGGTCCTCGGCGAGCCAGCTCCGCAGCCGCGGCCAGGACCGGATCAGCGCCTCGTGCGCGATCTCCACGCTGTCGCGGTCGAGGGTGAGCAGGCGGGCGTGGGCCAGCCGGTCGAGCACCACGTCCACGTCCACGTCGTGGTCCAGCTCGGCGCGCGGCAGCCGGCGCTTGGTGTCCTCGGTGCCGTCACCGAGCGCGGTGAGCCGCAGGAACACCTGGCGCGCCAGGGCCCGCTGCTGCTTCTCCAACGACGTGTAGGTGCGTTCGGCGGTCTGCGCGATGGCGTGCTGGATGCCGCCCGCCGCCTCGTACCCGGCCAGCGTCAGCGTGGTGCCGCGCCGCCGCCGCCACGTCTCCAGCAGGGCGTGCGACATGAGCGGCAGCACGCCCGCCTGGCCCGTGGCGTCGGCGATCAGCCGGGACACCAGCGCCGTCTCCACCGTGCACGACGCCTTCACGGCGGGCTGCATGATCACCTGCCGCAGCTCCTCCGGGCCCATCGGCCCGAGCAGCAGCTGGCCGTCGGTCAGCGCCGCCACCAGAGCTGGGTGCTGCGCGCAGTGCCCGTAGAAGTCCGCGCGCACGCCGAGCACGACCTTGCACGGCGCGGCCAGCAGCGCGTCGAGGTAGGCGGCGCGCCGGTCGTCCTGCCACAGCGTGAAGACCTCTTCGAACTGGTCCACGATCAGCAGGCCGGCGGACAGGTCCGGGTCGGACTGCTCGCTGGGCGTGGTCACGACGACCCGGCCCGCGCCGGCCAGCCGGGGCACGAGGCCCGCGCGCAGCAGCGACGACTTGCCCGCGCCGGACGCGCCGAACACGGCGACGAACCGCCGGTGCGCTATGCGCTGCTCCAGGTCGTCCAGCAGGTGGTCGCGGCCGAAGAACCACTCGGCGTCCTCGGTGCCGTAGGCGGCCAGGCCCGCGTACGGCGGGTGGCCCTCGTCGGGGCGCGGCTCGGGGTTCGGCGACACCTCGGCGGCGACCTGGTGCCAGCGGTCCTCCCACTCGGCCACGTCGCCCTCGCAGGCGCGCACGTACGCCAGGGTCACCGCCAGCGTGGGCAGCTTCCGCCCGCCCGCCGCGTCCGACAGGGTCGTCGCCGAGTAGTGGGCGCGCGCCCCCAGCTGCCGGTAGCTGTACCCGCCCGCCTTGTCCCGCAACGACCGCAGGTCCGCGGCGAACCGCAGCAGCGGGCTGTCGCCGACGTCCAACGGACGTTCACCACGCGGCACCGGTCCACCCCCTGCCCTTCTCCGCCGATTGTCCCGCGTCGGCGCCGCAACGCCGAAACGTGCCATCCAGGCTGTCAGACGAGTCACGCTCGCGCGTCCGCTTCCCGCGGGCGCATTCGGGTGAACAGTGCGGTGTGGCAACGGGTTCGCCGCGCTTCGCCCACCGTCCGTAGTGGATCGGTGACGGTCGGTGCGTCGCCGGTAGGCTCGGTGGGGTGGCTCGCCTGATCGTGCTGAACGGACCGCCGGGGTGCGGCAAGTCGACCATCGCCCGCCGGTACGCGGACGACCACCTGGGGACGCTGGCGCTCGACGTCGACCGGGTGCGCGACCTCATCAGCGGCGCCCCGGGGGAGACGGGACGGATGGCGCGGGACGTCGCGGTCGCCGCCGCTCGCGTCCACCTGGCGTCCGGCCACGACGTGGTCGTGCCGCAGTTCCTCGGCCGCCCGGAGTTCCTCGACCGGCTCGCCGACCTGGCCGCCGACGTCGGCGTGCCGTTCCACGAGGTCGTCCTGTACGACTCGAAGGAGAACGCGCTGCGCCGGTTCGCCGCCCGCGGCACCGTGCGGGCCACGCCGGAGGAGCTGTCGGATTACCACGACAACCTGGTGGCGCTGATGGCCGCGCGCCGCCCGACCGTCATCCACAGCCGTGAGGGTGACCCGGATCACACCTACCGGGCGCTCCTGGCCGTGCTGGGCGGCTCAGGCCAGGGTTGACGTGACGTAGGGGTCCGGGTCGGCGAGGATCGCCCGGACGGCGGTCGTCGCGGCGCCGCGCACGGCGGCCTCCGAACCCAGGGACGACGCGACCACCCGCACCGGCGACCACTCCGCGCTCACCACGCGGCGGTCCAGCTCGGCGTGCAACGGCTCCTGCAGCCAGGGCTCCAGCCGGGCGTACGTGCCGCCCAGCACCACGGTGGGCAGGTCGAGCAGGTTCACCGCGCCCGACAGCGCCACGCCGAGCCACCGCGCCGCGGACCGCACCGCCGTCGTCGCCGTGCGGTCGCCCGACGCGAGCCGGTCCAGCAGGTCGTCCACCCCCGGCACGCCCGCCGCGCGCACGATCTCGTCCTGCCCGGCCAGCCGCTCCAGGCACCCCCGCGACCCGCAGGCGCACTCCGGCCCGCGCGGGTCGACGGACAGGTGGCCGATCTCGCCGCCGAACCCCGACACGCCCTCGAACAGCCCTCCGCCGACGACGATGCCGGCGCCGATGCCGATCTCGCCCGAGACGTGCAGGAAGTCGGACGCCACGTCGCCGTGCCACAGCTCGGCCAGCGCGGCCAGGTTCGCCTCGTTGCCGACCAGGACGGGCACGTCCAGCTCCACCCGCCGGGTCAGCTCGCCCCGCACGTCCACCTCGCGCCACCCGAGGTTCGGCGCGACCCGCAGCGAGCCGCCCGCCACCTCCACCAGGCCGGGCACGGCCACGCCGACCCCGCCGATCGGCACGTCCTGCCTGGCCGCCGTCCGCACCGCCGCCGCCACCTTGGCCAGTACGCGGGCGGGGGAGGAGGCACGATTGTCGCTGGGCCGCAGCCACCGCGCCCGCACCCGCCCGGTGAGGTCGACCAGGCACGTGGCCAGGTAGTCGACCCCGATCTCCACACCGAGCCCGTGCGGTCCGCTGGGCGACAGGTGCAGCGCCGTGCCGCGCCGGCCGGGTCCGGACCGCGCCTCCGCCCCGCCCTCGGCGACGAGGCCGGCGCCGATCATCCGGTCCACGAGGCTCGACACGGTGGCCTTGGTCAGGCCGGTGCGGGCGGCGACGGCGGCGCGGGACGAGCCGGGCGCCTCGGCGATCGCGTCGAGCACCAGTGCGGAGTTGTGCCGTCGCACGGTGTGCTGGCTCGCGGGCTGCGGTCTGGACACCACTGGATCGTAGCGGCAATGTGCGATAAGTTCAGGCATCAAACTTATTGGAGGTGCCTTCGTGGACAAGTTCAGCTTCGGCCTGTGGACGGTCGGTTGGCCGGGCCGCGACCCGTTCGGCGACGCGACCCGGCCCGCGTTGGACGCGCCGCTGGCGGTGCGCAAGCTGGCCGAGCTCGGCGCGTGGGGCATCACGTTCCACGACGACGACCTGTTCCCGTTCGGCTCGGACGCCGCCGAGGTGGGCAAGCGGGTCTCCGCGTTCCGCGCGGCGTTGGACGAGACCGGCATGGTCGTGCCCATGGTGACCACCAACCTGTTCACCCACCCGGTGTTCAAGGACGGCGGCTTCACCAGCAACGACCGCTCGGTGCGCAGGTTCGCCCTGCGCAAGGTGCTGCGCAACCTGGACCTCGCGGCCGAGCTCGGCGCCGAGACCATCGTCATGTGGGGTGGCCGCGAGGGCTCCGAGGTCGACGCGGGCAAGCCCGTCGCCGCCGCCCTCGACCGCTACCGCGAGGCCGTCGACACGGTCGCGCAGTACTCGATCGACCAGGGCTACGGCTTCCGCTTCGCGCTGGAGCCGAAGCCGAACGAGCCCCGCGGCGACATCCTGCTGCCCACGATCGGCCACGCGCTGGCGTTCATCTCGACGCTGGAGCACCACGAGCTGGTCGGCGTGAACCCCGAGGTCGGCCACGAGCAGATGGCGGGCCTCAACTTCGTGCACGGCATCGGCCAGGCGCTGTGGCAGGGCAAGCTCTTCCACATCGACCTCAACGGCCAGAAGGGCCCGCGCTACGACCAGGACTTCGTGTTCGGCCAGGGCGACCTGCTGTCCGCGTTCTTCCTGGTCGACCTGCTGGAGAGCGGCGGCTACGACGGCCCGCGGCACTTCGACTACAAGCCGCTGCGGACCGAGGACCTCGACGGCGTGTGGGAGAGCGCGGCGGCGAACATGCGCACCTACAAGCTGCTGCGCGAGCGCGCGGCGGCGTTCCGCGCCGACCCGGAGGTGCAGGAGGCGCTGAAGCACAGCGGCGTCTACGAGCTCGCCGAGCCGACGCTGGACGAGGGCGAGTCCATCGCGGACTTCCTGAAGGCCGAGGACGTCGACCCGTCCACCGCCGCCGAGCGCGGCTACGGGTTCGTGCGCCTCGCGCAGCTGGCCACCGAACACCTGTTGGGCGCGCGCTGATGGCGCTCGTCGCGGGCGTCGACTCGTCCACCCAGTCGTGCAAGGTGGTGGTGCGCGACGCGGACACCGGCGCCCTGGTGCGTGAAGGACGAGCGGCGCACCCGACGGGCACCGAGGTGCACCCCCACGCGTGGTGGGACGCCCTCCAGGCGGCCATCGCGGACGCGGGCGGCCTGGACGACGTGGCCGCCGTGTCGGTGGCCGCGCAGCAGCACGGCATGGTGACGCTGGACGAGTCCGGCGAGGTGGTCCGACCGGCGCTGCTGTGGAACGACACCCGTTCCGCGGCGGCGGCGGTCGACCTGACCGCCGAGCTGGGCGGTCCGGACGAGTGGGCGGCGGCGACCGGCAGCGTGCCGGTCGCGTCGCTGACCGTCACCAAGCTGCGGTGGCTCGCGGCGAACGAGCCGGAGTCGGTCGCCCGCACGGCGGCCGTCTGCCTGCCGCACGACTGGCTGACGTGGAAGCTGTCCGGCGGCACGTCGCTCGACGCGCTGACCACCGACCGCAGCGACGTCAGCGGAACGGGCTACTGGTCACCGTCCACTGAGGACTATCGGACGGACCTGCTGGAACTGGCCCTGGGCAAGGTCGTCGCGCTGCCGCGCGTGCTCGGCCCCGCCGAGCTGGTGGGCCGGTTCGGGGCGGGCGCGGGCGACAACGCGGCCGCGGCGCTCGGCGTGCAGGCGCAGCCGGGCGACGTGGTGGTGTCCATCGGCACGTCCGGCACGGCGTTCGCCCGGTCGGCGCACCCGATCGCGGACGGCACCGGCATCGTGAACGGCTTCGCCGACGCGGAGGGTGGCCACCTGCCGCTCGTGTGCACCCTCAACGCGTCACGGGTGCTCGACGCGACGGCGGCGCTGCTGGACGTGTCGCTGGCCGACCTGTCGGACCTCGCGCTCAGCGCGCCGGCGGGTGCGGACGGACTCGCGTTCGTGCCGTACCTGGAAGGGGAGCGGACGCCGAACAAGCCCGACTCCACCGGCGCGCTGCACGGCCTGCGGCTCGACACCATGACCCCGGCGCACCTGGCGCGCGCCGCGGTCGAGGGCCTGCTGTGCAGCCTGGCCGACGCGATCGACGCGCTGGTGGCCCTGGGCACGCCGGTGTCGCGGGTGCTGCTGATCGGCGGCGGGGCCCGCATGCCCGCCGTCCAGCGGCTCGCGCCCGCCGTGTTCGGCTTCCCGGTGGTCGTGCCGTCGCCGAGCGAGTACGTGGCGGACGGCGCGGCGCGGCAGGCCGCGTGGGCGGTGAGCGGCGCGGGATCGGCGCCGCACTGGTCGGAGCTGGCGTCGACCTCGGTCGAGGCCGACCCGACCCCGTGGGTGCGGGAGCGCTACGCCTCCGTGCGCGAGCTGACCGCCACCCGCTGAAGTCCTGACGGGGCGTCTCCGCGACCGGGCCGCCGGCCGCGGGGGCGCCCCGTCGGTCACTCGTCCTCCAGGACTTCCCGGATCACCCGGCCGGTGTCGGCCGCCACCTCGTCGTCGGTGGTGTCGGCGAGCGTGATGAGGGCCTTCCACAACGCCCAGCCGCGCGCCCGCGCCCAGGTGGCCGCGTCGAGGTCGACGGCGTCGCGGAACGCCTCGCGGCTCGTGCCCGAGAACATCGTCCACGCGATCACGAGGTCGCAGGCCGGGTCGCCGACGCCGCACCCGCCGAAGTCGATGACCGCGGTCAGCTTGCCGCGGTCGACCAGCAGGTTCCCGCTCGCGACGTCGCCGTGGAACCAGACCGGCGGCCGGTCCCACGCGGGTGCGCGGAGGGCGTCCTCCCACACGGCCGCGGCCCGCTCGGTGTCCACCCGGCCCTCCAGCGCGGCGAGCGCGCGCCGCGTCCCGTCGTCGTAGTGCGCGGGCGGGGTGCCCCGGTAGAAGCAGTGCGCGCCCGCCGGCGGCCCGTCCGTCGCGTCGACGCGGTGCAGGGCGCGGAGGAAGTCGGCGATCGAGACGGCGAACGCGGCGAGGTCGTCGATCCGGTCGAGGGCCGCGGTCCGCCCGTCCAGCCAGCGGCGGATCGACCAGGGGAACGGGTAGCCCTCACCCGGCGCCCCCACCGCGACCGACACCGGCACCGCGACGGGCAGGGACCGCGCGAGGACGGGCAGCCAGCGGTGCTCCTTCTCCACGGCCGGCACGTAACCCTCGCCGGTCGGCAGCCGGACGGTCAGGTCGTCGCCGAGGCGGTACGTGCGGTTGTCCCACCCGTCCACCTCCACCGGGACGACCGGGAGGCCGGCCCACTGCGGGAACTGGCTCGCGACCAGGCGCTCGACCAGGGCCGCGTCGATCCCGGCGCGGCCGTCGCGGTGCGGTGCGGGTGGCATGCCGCGAGCCTGTCGACCGCACCACTCTCCCGGCAACGCATTTTCGGGCGCGCGGGCGCCCGGCCGGGCGGACCGGATGTGGAGGTGCCCGATGAGGGCCGTGGTGCTCAACCGCTCGGTGAAGAAGTCGGCCGAGCCGTCCGACATCGAGATGCCGGCGCACGTCGTCGTGACCGGCGACGAGGACGGCGCGCACCACGTCATCAGCGAGGTCGTTCGCCGCCCCTCAGGCGTGCGACAGCGCGAACGCGGTGAGGAACCCGGCGACCGTCACCAGGCCGACGAGCAGGTGGGCGTCGTCGAACGCCTCGGGAATCATGGTGTCCGCGACCATCGAGAGGATCGCGCCGCCCGCGAACGCCGTGATCCCGGCCGTCCACACCGGTGGCGCGTCGGCGAGCAGCCCGTGCCCGACCATCGACGCCAGGCCGCTGACCAGCGCGATCCCGGTCCACAGCCCGAACACGTACCGCGGCGACCGGCCCGCCCGGCGCATCCCGGCCGCCGACGACAGGCCCTCGGGCACGTTGCTGATGAACACCGCCGCGACCGTCACCGCGCTCACCCCGCCGCCCGCGACCAGGCTCGTCCCGATCACCACCGACTCGGGGATGCCGTCCAGCAGCGCGCCGACCGCGATCGCCGTGCCGGACCCGCTGTGCTCGGCCTCGGACGGCTGCAACCCGCCGGACCGCTTCCGGTGCCGCGCGCCCCGCCGCGCCATCGCGACGTTCGCCGCCGTGTAGACCAGCGCGCCGAGGCCGGCCCCGGCCGCCGTGGCCGCCAACCCGCCCTGCTCGTGCGCCTCCGCGATCAGCTCGAACGACACCGCCGACATCAGCACGCCGCTGCCGAACCCCATCACCGCGGCCACCACCCCGCGCGGCACCCGCGCCAGGTAGCCCACGAGCGCGCCGAGCACCAGAGCGGACCCGGCCAGCAACCCCCACCACGCCGCCTCGAACAACCACGCCTCCCCGTCCCGCGCCCGTGTCGCAGCCGGCCCGTGTCGCAGCCGACGCGGCGGGTACCCGACCGCCATGAGGATCGTCGTCACCGGCGCCACCGGCAATCTGGGCACCGCCCTGCTGCGCCGGCTCGCCGACGAGCCGGACATGACCGCGCACGGCGTCTCGCGCCGCCCACCGGTGCACGAACCGCCCTACGACATCGCGTGGTCGCCGGTCGACCTCAGCCGCGAGGGCGCGGAAGAACCGCTGACCGAGGTGTTCCGCGACGCCGACGCCGTCGTGCACCTGGCGTGGCGCATCCAGCCGAGCCACGACGAGCGCGTCCTCTACCGGACGAACGTCGCGGGCAGCGACCGGGTCGCGCGGGCGGTGGTCCGGGCGGGCGTGCCGCACCTGGTGCACATGTCGTCGGTCGGCGCGTACTCGCCGGCCGCGAAGGACCACACCGTGGACGAGACCTGGCCCACCGACGGCGTCCGGACCTCGTACTACAGCCGGCACAAGGCCGCGGTGGAGCACCTGCTCGACGGCGTGGAGCGCGAGCACCCCGAGCTGACCGTCACCCGCGTTCGCCCCGGACTGGTGCTGCAACCGGAGGCGGCCGCCGAGATCAAGCGCTACTTCCTCGGCCCGCTCGTGCCGCACGCCCTGTTCCGGACCAGGCTGCCGGTGCTCCCGCTGCCGCGCGCGATGGTGCTCCAGTTCGTGCACGCCGACGACGTCGCCGACGCCGTCGCGCGGATCGTCGCCCAACGGGCCGGCGGGGCGTTCAACCTCGTCTCCGACCCCGTCGTGACGCCCCAGGTGCTCGCCGAGGTCATGGGCGCGCGGCACGTGGTGATCCCGCCGACGGCCCTCCGCACCGCCGCCCGCGTCACCTGGCGCCTGCGCCTGCAGCCCACCTCGCACGGCTGGGTCGACCTGGCCCTCACCGCGCCCCTGCTGGACGCCACCAAGGCGTTCGCCCGGCTGGGCTGGACGCCCCGCCACAACGCGCGGGACACGCTCAAGCAGCTCCTCGACGGCCTCGGGCGCGCGGAAGGCCTCGAACCGAGCCCGCCGCTGAAGCCCTGAGCGCCGAGCCCGCCGCCGAAGCCCCGAGCGCCGCCCGCTGCTGAAGCCCTGATCCGGCCGCCGTTGAAGCGTCGATCCCGGCCTTCTGAGCCCGGCCGTCCTGAGCCCCGGCCGCCCGCACGGGATGGTCGGGCGAGCGGTCAGGAGCCCTCGAACAGGTTCGTCCAGCCCATCACCTGGGCCACGACGAACGCCACCGCCAGCGCCGTCACGATCAGGACCAGCACCAGCGTGATGATCGGGGCGCGCCGCGACGGCATCGGCTGCGGGTGGGACAGCCCGGACGTCTGACCGGACTCGGGCGGCGTCTCGCCGGGCGCGACCCCGCCGCCGGGCTCCAGACCGGGCGTGCCCGCCGGGTCCGGGTCGGGAGGTGTGGCAGTCATACGCGTGGACTACCCCGTGGCGACGGCCCTACCCGCCGTGTGAAGACCGACTCGGACGGGTAGTCACCTCGCATGAGCGGTGTCCAGGACGAGCTGCTGCGTACGTTGACGAAGGTCGCCAAGGCCCTGCGCGCGCACGACATCCCGTTCGCGTTGGCGGGCGGGTGTGCGGTGTACGCCAGAGGCGGGCCGGCGACAGAACACGATGTGGACATCCTGGTCCGGGAGGAGGACGCCGGCGAGGCGGTGCGGGCGCTCGTGGCGACCGGCATGCGTGCCGCGACACCGCCCGAGGACTGGCTGTTGAAGGTCTACGACGGCGATTCGCTGGTGGACCTGCTGTTCCGGCCCAACGAGGTGCCGGTGACCGAGGAGACGCTGTCGCGGGCCGAGGAGCTGCAGGTCGGCTCGGTGGTGCTGCCGGTCATGCCCGCCACCGAGGTGCTGATCGGCAAGCTGCTCGTCCTCGACGGGCACCGGTGCGACTTCAGCGAGCTGCTGCCCTTCGCCCGCGCGCTGCGCGAGCAGATCGACTGGGAGCACGTCCGCGAGGCGACCAAGCACTCCCCGTACGCCGAGGCGTTCCTCGTGCTGGTCGAACGCCTCGACCTCCTGCCCACCCCGCTGACCAGGAGCGCGTCATGACCGCAGAGCAATACCTCGCCGCCCGGCTGCGCCAGGCGCTGGCCGAGGACCCGCGCACCACCGAGCTGGGCGTGCGGGTGACCGTGCGCGGCGACCACGTCCTGCTGTCCGGCGACGTGGCGAGCCCCGGGCGGCGCGCCGAGCTGGAGGCGGTGATCCACGACGTGGCGCCGGAGCTGACCGTGCTGGACGACGTGAAGGTGGTGCCGTCCGACGCCCCGGTCGGCCGAGAGGAGCTGCGATGATCCGCATTGCCGCCGTGGGTGACGTGCACCTGGGCGAGGACGCGCGCGGCCGGATGCGGCCCGCGCTGGAGCAGCTCGGCGACTGCGCCGACGTGCTGCTGCTCGCCGGTGACCTGACCAGGCACGGCACGGTGTCCGAGGCGCGGGTCGTGGCCGACGAGTTCGGCGACCTGCCCGTGCCGGTGGTCGCCGTGCTCGGCAACCACGACCACCACGACGACAAGCCGCACGAGGTGACGGCGGTCCTGCGCGACGCGGGCCTGACCGTGCTGGAGGGCGAGACCACCACGATCCCGGTGGACGGCCACACGTTGGGCGTCGCGGGCGTGAAGGGCTTCGGCGGCGGGTTCGCGGGCAAGTGCGGCAGCGCGTTCGGCGAGCAGGAGATGAAGGCGTTCATCCGGCACACCACCGAGATCGCCGACTCGCTGCGGACCGCGCTGGACGGCCTCGAAGCCGACGTGAAGGTGGCGTTGACCCACTACGCGCCCGTGCCGGACACGCTGCGCGGCGAGCCGCCGGAGATCTACCCGTTCCTCGGCTCGTACCTGCTGGGCGAGGCGATCGACGCGTCCGGGACGACCCTGGCCGTGCACGGGCACGCGCACTTCGGCGTCGAGCACGGGATGACGCCGGGAGGCGTGCGGGTCCGGAACGTGGCGCAACCCGTGATCCGGTCGGCATACACCGTCTACTGCGTGGAACCCGCAGTGGTGGAGGTGTAGCGCATGGACGAAGCGAGGACCGGAGGCCCGTCCGTGGTGTGGGCGGGCCCGCCCGACGCGCCCGCCGTGGTCGTGCTCGACCCGGCCGGCGTGGGAAAGCACGGCGACCTGCCCGGCACGTGGCGGCCGCTCACCGAGCACCTGCAGGTGATGTGGTGCCGACTGCCCGCTTCGGACGAGCCGTGGCGCGAGGTCGACGAGGTGCTGGAGGAGTTCGTCCACCGCGACGTCCCGGTGCACCTGGTGGCGGGCGCGGCGGCCGGCGCCGACGTCGGCGAGCTGGTGCGGCGGCACGAGGGGCTGATCAGTTCGGTGCAGACGTTCGCCGCACCCGTGCCGCTCGGGCACCCGGAAGTGGTGCTGGAGGTGCTGCGGGAGCTGCTGGACCAGGACGTGAACCCGAACGTGAACCCGAACGTGCGGCCGCAGGACAACCACCCGCGGCCGAACGACGAAGGCGGGACCGGCTCGCTGCTCGGCGACGCGACGTCGGCGGTGCGCGAGTCGGTGAGGCGGCTCTTCGACCGGCTCAAGGACGGTTGAGGGGCGAGACGACAGGGGAAAGGCCCGTGGACCGAGGTGTCCGCGGGCCTTTCGCTTGCGGCAGTTCTGACGCGCTGTGACGGGTGCGGCGCATGTGAACTGTCCTCGATCACCGTCTACGACGGCCACACCAGACGGCCACGGCCACCCCACGGCCACGGACGCGCAGGGCGCGGGCGGCATCGGGAGAGGCTGGAGTCGGGTGGAGGGGCATCGGACGCGGGCGGCAGCGGCTACGGACGGCCACGGCCACCGGCGCGGAGGCACACGGCACGGAGGCGCACGGCTGCGGAGGCACACGGGCGCGGAGGCGCATGGCGCGGGCGGAAACGGGCGCGGATACGCGAATCCCCCGCGAGCCGTGGCCCGAAGGGGATTCGCGTGTACTTCAACTGCCGTCGACCGGCGGACGAGGGCGGGGGATCGGTGGTGATGACCAGCCCCGCCTCCGCGGCTCCCGCACGGCCCGTGCGGTCATCGCAACGGGTCGCCCGGTCGGCCGGCATCCGGCAGGTCGTGGCGCGTCTCGCCGGCCTGCGGCGGGCGGCTCACGTCGCCCCGCCAGCCACCGGTCTCCGCGCCGCGGCCTTCGATGAACTCCTTGAACCGCTCCAGGTCACCGGACACGCGGTGGTCGACGAGCCCGATGGCCGCGCCCGCCTTCTCGGTGAGCGTCTGCGGGTCGTACTCCATCTGCACGTGGACCCGGGTCGTGCGCTCGTCGAGGCGGTGGAACGTCACCACACCGCCCTGCGGCGGACCGTCCACGGTGTGCCACGCGACCCGCTCGTCCGGGTGCTGCTCGGTGATCTCGGCGTCGAACTCCCTGGTCACGCCACCGATCTTGGTGACCCAGTGGGTCCTGGTCGGTGTCACCTGGGTGATGCGCTCGACGCCCTCCATGAACTGCGGGAACGACTCGAACTGCGTCCACTGGTTGTACGCGGTCGTGACCGGGACCTCGACGTCCACGGACTTCTCGATCGTCGTCACTGCAACAACCTCTCTTCGGGGAATCGAGTTCGACACTCGGGTACCCCTCTTCGCGGTCCTCACACACATGGCATTTCACGACCCAGGTCACGGTGAGTAGCGCTTTGCCGAGAAGTGTTTGCTTCTCACCCAGCCGGCTAACTCTCCTCTGTGGACCAGTACCCCGACGCGGTTCTCTTCGACCGCGACGGCACGCTCATCGAAGACGTGCCCTACAACGGCGACCCGGAGCGGGTGCGGCCGATGCCCGGCGCGCTCGACGTCCTGCGCGAACTACGCGCTCACGGCGTGCGCACGGGTGTGGTGAGCAACCAGTCCGGGATCGGTCGCGGCCTGCTCACGCACGCCCAGGTCGACGCGGTGAACGCGCGGGTGGAAGCGCTGCTCGGCCCGTTCGGCACCTGGCAGATCTGCCCGCACCACCCCGACGACGGCTGCGCGTGCCGCAAACCCGCGCCCGCCTTGGTCCTCCGCGCGTGCGAGGCGATCAACGCGCGCCCCGGGCGCACCTTCGTGATCGGCGACATCGAGGCCGACGTGGGGGCCGCGCTCGCGGCCGGCGCCACGCCGATCCTGGTGCCGACACCGGTGACCCTCCCCGAGGAGGTCGACCGCGCGCCCCGCACGGCGCCGGACCTCGCGTCCGCGTTGGCGATGGTCCTATGAGGACACTGGTGGTCAGGCTCGACAGCGACGGCGACGTCCTGCTCGCCGGTCCGGCGGTCCGCGCCGCCGCGCACGCGGGCGAAGTCGTGCTGCTGTGCGGGTATTCGGGGGCGCAGGCGGCGGAGCTGCTGCCCGGCGTGCAGCGGGTCGTCCGGTGGGACTGCCCGTGGATCGCCAACCCGGCGCCGGAGGTCCGCACCCCGGACATCGAGGGGATCGTGGCACTGCTGAAGGGAATTCGCGCCGACGTGGCATTGATCCTCACGTCGTTCCACCAGAGCCCGCTGCCCCTGGCGCTGCTGCTGAAGCTCGCCGGCGTGCCCAAGGTCGTGGCCCGCTCGACCGACTACCCCGGCTCGCTGCTGGACGTCCGGCTGCGCGACGACCCGGACGTCCCGGAAGCCGAGCGCGCGCTGGAGGTCGCCCGTGCCGCGGAGTTCGAGCTGCCGCCGGGCGACGACGGACGCCTCGCGATCACCACGCCGCCCGAACCGGCGGAGATCGGGCCGTACGTGGTCCTGCACCCCGGCGCCTCGGTGCCCGCCCGCGCGTGGTCGCCCGACCGCTGCGCGCAGGCCGTGACCGCGCTCGCCGACGCCGGCTACCGGGTGCTGGTCACCGGCGGGCCGGGGGAGGTGGAGCTGACCCGGCACGTCGCCGGCACGCACGGCGTCGACCTCGGCGGGCGCACCACGTTCGCCGAGCTGGCCGGCCTCCTGGCCCGTGCGGACGCCGTCGTGGTCGGCAACACCGGCCCGGCGCACCTCGCCGCCGCCGTCGGCACGCCGGTCGTGTCGCTGTTCGCGCCGGTCGTGCCCGCCCGCCGGTGGGCCCCGCACGGGCCGCACGTGCTGCTCGGCGACCAGAACGCCCCGTGCCGGGGCTCCCGTGCCCGCGAGTGCCCGGTCGCCGGGCACCCGTGCCTGAACCAGGTGACGCCCGACCGGGTCGTCGCCGCCGTAGCCGAACTAGTGGGGGTGCGGACGTGAAGATCCTGCTGTGGCACGTGCACGGCTCGTGGACGAACGCGTTCGTCCGCGGCGGGCACGAGTACCTGATCCCCGGGCCGCCCAACGGCATCGGCCTGGCCGGCCGCGACTGGCCCGCCGCGCGCGAGGTCCCGCTGACCGACCTGGACGCGGACGTCGCCGTGCTGCAGCGGCCCGCCGAGATCGGCCTGGTGCCGGCCGGCATCCCGGTCGTCTACCTGGAGCACAACACGCCGAAGTACCCGAACCAGGCGCACCCGCTGAAGGACTGGCCCGGCACGATCGTCCACGTCACCCACTTCAACGACCTGATGTGGGACTGCGGCACCAGCCGCACGGTGGTCATCGAGCACGGCGTCGTGGACCCCGGCCACCGGTACACGGGCGAGCTGCCGCGCGCGGCCGTCGTGGTGAACGACCCGGTCCGCCGGGGCCGCGCGGTGGGCACGGACCTGCTGCCGCGGTTCGCCGAGGCCGCGCCGCTCGACGTCTACGGCATGCGCACCCACCGGCTCGGCGAGATGGGCCGCGGTGACCACGACCTCGAGTCGCTGCACCGGGAACTGGCGCTGCGGCGGCTGTACCTGCACACGGTCCGGTGGACGTCGCTGGGGCTGTCGCTGCTGGAGGCCATGCACCTCGGGATGCCGGTGGTGGCGCTGGCGTGCACGGAGGTCGGCCGCGCGGTGCCACCCGACGCGGGCGTCATCTCCACGGACGTGGACGAGCTGGTGCGGGCCGTGGCCGAGCTGGTCGCGGACCCGGCGCTGGCGCGGCAGAAGGGCAAGCAGGCCAGGGAGTTCGCCCTGGCACGGTACGGACTCGACGCCTTCCTGCGGAGTTGGGACCGGTTGCTGACAGGAGTGAGCGGATGAGGATCGCGATGGTGTCCGAGCACGCCAGCCCGTTGGCCGCCCTGGGCGGTGTCGACGCCGGCGGGCAGAACGTGCACGTCGCCGCGTTGTCGGCGGCGCTGTCGGCCCGCGGGCACGACGTGGTGGTGTACACCCGTCGCGACGACCCGGACCTGCCCGAGCGGGTGCGCACCGACCAGGGCTACGACGTCGTCCACGTGCCCGCCGGACCGCCGGGGCCGGTGCCGAAGGACGAGCTGCTGCCCCACATGGGCGAGTTCGCCCGGTTCCTGGAGCGCCAGTGGTACGAGGAGCGGCCGGACGTCGTGCACGCGCACTTCTGGATGTCCGGCCTGGCCTCGGTGCTCGCCGCGCGCAAGGCCGGCGTGCCCGTCGTGCAGACGTTCCACGCGCTCGGCACGTTGAAGCGCCGCCACCAGGGGGCCGACGACACCAGCCCGCCGCAGCGGATCGGCATCGAGCGGATGATCGGCCGCGAGGTCGACCGGATCGCCGCGACGTGCGACGACGAGGTGACCGAGCTGATGCGCATGGGCGTGCTGCGGTCGCGGATCTCGGTCGTGCCGTGCGGGGTGGACCCGGCGCGGTTCCGCCCCGAGGGCCCGCGCGACCGCCGCGGCCACCGGCACCGGATCGTGTCGGTCGGCCGGCTGGTGCCGCGCAAGGGCTTCCAGGACCTGATCACGGCGTTGCGGTCGCTGCCGGACACCGAGCTCGTCATCGCGGGCGGCCCGGTGGACGTCGGCGCCGACCCCGAGGCCC
>NZ_JBHTLK010000045.1:0-38901 GCF_042678885.1 Saccharothrix hoggarensis | reverse complement strand
CTGGTGCCGAACCTCGCCGGCGGCGGCCGTGAGGTCGCGCAGGTGGGCGCCCAGTCGTCGCAGCCCCCGGCCTCGACCGCGCCGTCGGTCACCCCGACCGCGTCGCCGCCCCCGTCCGCCCGGCCGTCCGTGACGGGGACCGACGTGCCCGCGGACACCGAAACGCCGTGGCCGAACGGGCAGACCGACCGGACCGCCACCAACGGGCCGCGGGCCGACAAGAGCGTCGCCGTGCTCAACGACCTGGTCTCGTCCCTGCCGTCCGGCCTGAAGGCCGAGGACCGCTCGCGGATCGGCTTCGAGGGCTACGGGCCGATGACGCGCACCCAGTCGCAGTTCGCCGATTACGCAGGCCAGCTGGAGGTCTGGGAGTACATGGCCTACACGCCGGTGGTGCGCTCCGGCGCTCCGGGCGTCGGGCACCTCTGGATCCAGGTGGAGACCAAGGGCGGCACGCGGCTCCCGGACCAGCCGGGCTGCGCGAAGCTTGCGGGGCAGCCCTACCCGGTGGTCGGCGCCGGCACTTGCGAGGTGGTCGACGCGGCCGGCGCGCAGGTCGCCGTCGCCACCACGGCGAACCCCGACGGCGGCATGGAGCAGGGAGCCTTCCACCGCCACGCCGACGGCACGCTCGTGATCGTGGCCCAGTCCCGGGTCTACGCGAACTCCGGCCACCCGGGCCTGGCCGAGCTGCCGCTGACGCCGGCGCAGCTCGCGGCGCTCGCCGCCGACCCGAGGTTCCACCTCGACTGAGCCAGGGGAGGACGGGGAGGCCGGGCGCCGGTCGCGCCCGGCCTTTCCGCTGTGCGAGACCCCTCTGTGTCATCCGTCCGTGGGTACTCCATCCGGGTGTTCGTGCAGGTACCGTGCTGTTTGCCATGCGGACGCTGCTCATCGACAACCACGACTCGTTCACCTTCAACCTCTTCCAGTACCTGGCCGAGGTGAACGGGCGGGAGCCGGTCGTCATCACCCACGACGACCCGCGGTTCCGGCTGTCCGACCTGCGGCGGTTCGACAACGTGGTGATCTCGCCCGGCCCCGGCCGGCCGCAGCGCGACGCCGACTTCGGCCTCTGCCGCGCGGTCGTCGACCACGCCGACATCCCGTTGCTCGGCGTCTGCCTCGGGCACCAGGGCCTGTGCCTCGCGCACGGCGCGTCGGTGGGGTTGGTCACCCCTCGTCACGGCGTCGTCGACCTCGTGCGGCACACCGGGGCGGACCTGTTCGCCGGCCTGCCGTCACCCCTGCCCGTCGTGCGGTACCACTCGCTGGCCGTGTCCGACCTGCCGGCCGAGCTCGAACCGATCGCGTGGGCGTCCGACGACGTCCTGATGGGCGTGCGACACCGCTCGCGGCCGGCGTGGGGCGTCCAGTTCCACCCCGAGTCGGTGTGCACGTCGCACGGCCACCAGCTGCTGGCCAACTTCCGCGACCTCACCGCGGGCGTGGCGCCCCCAACGCCCCCTTTCGCCCCTCTGCCCCCACCTGTCGCACTCCCTGACCGCCCGGCGGCGCGGGAGGTGCTGGTGCGGAGGGTGGACGTTCACCCGCCGCCGGAGGCCGTCCACGCGGCCCTGTACGGCGCGTCGCGCGACGCGTTCTGGCTGGACAGCAGCCTGACGGGCGAGCGGGGCCGGTTCTCCGTGATGGGGGACGCCGGCGGGCCGCTCGCGCGCGTGGCCACGTACGACGTGTGGACCGGCGAGGTCACCGTGGACGGGGTGGCGCACCCCGGGCCGTTCTTCGACTGGCTGGAGGCAGACCTGGCCGCGTGGCGGGTCGCGCCGCCCGACGTGCCGTTCGACTTCGCGCTCGGCTGGGTCGGGTACCTCGGGTACGAGCTGAAGGCCGAATGCGGCGGCGCGGCGGCGCACCGTTCGGAGCAGCCCGATGCGGCATTCGTGTTCGCCGACCGGGCGCTGGTTTTCGACCACGATTCACGCTGCGTCTACCTGTTGGCGTTGTCCGACGAGGACGGCTGGTTGGGCCGAACGGCGGAATTCCTGCGTGATTTCACCGCCGTGCCCGCGGCGGCGCCCGTGCCGGCCCGCGCGGACTCCGTGCAGTCGCGGCACAGCCGTGCGCACTACTTGAAGCTGGTCGCGGCGTGCCAGGAGGCCATCACCGCCGGCGAGACGTACGAGGTGTGCCTGACGAACACGGTGACGTGGCGCGGCTCGGTCGACCCGTGGGACGCCTACCGGTTCCTCCGGGCGGAAAGCCCGGCCCCGTTCGGGGCGTTGCTCCGTTTCGGTGCGCTCTCCGTGCTCAGCACTTCACCCGAGCGGTTCATCCGGGTCGACCGACGGGGTGTCGTCGAATCCGAGCCAATCAAGGGCACGCGCCCCCGCGGGGCGACCGCCGCCGAGGACGAGGCTTTGCGCACGGCCTTGGCGACCAGCGCGAAGGACCGCGCCGAGAACCTCATGATCGTGGACTTGGTCCGCAATGATCTGGGCCATTGCGCGGAAGTCGGCAGCGTCGAGGTGCCCCGGATCTTCGCGGTGGAGAGCTACGCGACAGTGCACCAGCTCGTCAGCACCGTTCGGGCGCGACTGCGTTCCGGTAGTTCCGCCGTCGCCGTGGTTAGGGCGGCGTTCCCCGGTGGGTCCATGACGGGTGCGCCCAAGATCCGGACAATGCAGATCATCGACGGGCTGGAAGCCGGGCCCAGGGGTGTCTACTCCGGGGCGCTCGGATACTTCTCACTGTCCGGAACGGCCGACTTCAGCATCGTCATCAGGACGCTGGTGGTGGACCGGGACAAGGTGAGTTTCGGGGTCGGCGGCGCGGTCATCGCGCTGTCCGACCCGGAGGAGGAATTCGAGGAGACCGCCGTCAAGGCGACGGCCCTGCTCAGACTGCTCGGCGCGGAGTTCCCCGGCCGCGCCGGAATGCCGTAACGGCCCTGACCTGTGGTTTTCCCCTGCGGCTGGACTGACCCGCCGCAGGGGAAAACCGGACGAGTCAGGAGGCGTGCGCTTCCTGGAACTGCACGACCAGGCCCTGGGGAATGCGGCCGCGGTCCGAGATCTGGTGGCCCTGGGCGCGCGCCCAGTCCCGAATCGCCTGCGCCTGGGCCTTGTCACCAGCCTTTACCGTGCTCTTGCCGGTGCCCTTGCGCTGCTTGCGGCCACCTGCCCGGCGCGCCTTGGCGACGAAGTCGGCCAGGGACTCGCGGAGCTTGTCCGCATTGTCCTTGGAGAGGTCGATGGAGTACTCCACACCGTCCAGCGCGAAGGTCACGGTCTCGGCGGCTTCGCTGCCGTCGAGGTCGTCGATGAGTTGGACGACGGTCTGCTGTGCCACTGTTCCTCCGTGTGTGCTCGCATAGCGCGTGCTGCCCTCGACTTGTTCTGCGCCACACGCTTCGACGACACCATAGTGCACGAGAGGAATATCGCCTAACCTTTCGCGGTGAAAATGTGACTGATGCCCCCGGACGGGTCATTTCGCGCGGTAAACCGCACCTGCCGAAATGTGAGGGTGCCCAAGGGGTCACCCGGTGGTGCCGGTCACACCCGGTCGAGTGGCCTATCCTGGACCTGGATACCCGCCCAGGGTAGGGAAGGTCGGGAGCGATGCCCGGAGCGATGCACGGTTACACGGCGGACAAGGACGCGTACCTCAAGCGATTGCGCCGCATCGAGGGTCAGGTGCGCGGCCTCCAGCGGATGGTGGAGAACGACGACTACTGCATCGACGTGCTGACCCAGATCTCCGCGGCGACCAAGGCGTTGCAGGCGGTCTCCCTGGGCCTGCTGGACGAGCACCTGAAGCACTGCGTGGCCCAGGCCGTCGCCGAGGGGGGCGAGGTGGCGGACGAGAAGATCGCCGAAGCCTCGGCCGCAATCGGCCGCCTGGTGCGCTCATAACGGCCCAGCCCGGCCGCCACCCCGTGCGGCGGCCGGGCCGGCTGATCGAGTAGAGTGCTCCCGCCGGCCCCCGTAGCCCAATCGGCAGAGGCAGCGGACTCAAAATCCGTCCAGTGTGCGTTCGAGTCGCACCGGGGGCACGTACAGGACGCACAGGCCTTGACCCGCGGTTTGGTGCAGGTGTCCACAAGGTCCGATGGGTCGTCGTCCAGGGCGGCGGCCAGTGTGGCCAGTTGAGATGCGTCTTCGCCGGGCAGAACCAGCTTCAGGGTCGCTTCGTTGGTCTTGTAGTGGACCGTGATCGACAGCTGGGTCAGGGTGAACAGCGGTCCGGCAGTTCGGCCGGGGCCCGGTGCAGGTGACTTTCGGGTGCGGCAGCCGTCGACCAGATCGACGTTGTCGATGCTGGGCTGCTGCGGTTGCGATTGCTTTGCGTTCTCGAGCGCGTTGAGGCGGCCGGCACAGCTCGGGGCGGGCGACGAGCAGCACGTCGACCCGGTTCTCGTCGGCGAGCGTGGTGATCACGTCGGGCGTAGGCCTCGACGGCGCGCATCAGCGATCGAGGGAAGCTGGCCCGACGGCGAGTTCGTCGCGGCGAACAGCGCCATCAACTCGTCGGTGGGCACGGCCCCTTCGTCATCGGGGTGTCGGTGTGGGGCCGTGTTCGTCCTCAGGGTGCTTGACGACCTCGGCTCCCCACTGCTTCGTCAATTCCCGGCTCTACTGTGACCGCCGCGGGCGGGTCGGCGCGGAGCAACGCGTCGCTCGCGAGCAAGTCGTCCCGGCACAGGTAGCGGACCCGAGTCCGTTGCCAGCCTGCGATCACTCCGTGGCGCTCGATCCGCTTGATCTGCGCGAGGTGACTGTCGGCATACGGTGATTTCTGATAGCCGTCCACCGTGAAGCAGTAATCGGTACCGGGCCGATCAGCTACGGGAAGCGTTGTCCACGCAGCCGGTGATCGAGCAGGCCGAGGGCATGCTCATGCTCGTGCGCGGCTGGACGGCAGCCGAGGCGTTCGACGCACTACGCGAGACCTCTCAGCACCAACGTCAAACTGCACGACGTCGCGGGCATCGTCGTGGCGTCCGGTGGCCCGGAGCGGCCGCCCCTGCCGGACCTCGGGGCGGTTCAGGCGGTGGTGGCGGGAATCCGTCGTCCGGTGAAGGGCAGGTCCATCGGATGACGCGCGAACCCCACCACCTGACACGTCGGTGTCCGTCCCGCAACTCTCGACGTGGCACAGGCTTGGGGACGGCGTCCTGTCGTATTCGGAGCCTGACCCCAAGCCTGTGCCGCTATGTCGGCCGTACGCTGACTAGCTCGACACCTGGACCAGCGACCACTGCTGTTCGAGCAGGTTCCGGTCCGGCCACTGGATGACCTGGGCGCCGTCGGCGGTCGAGCCACCGGCGACGGTGAGCAGCTTCCCGCTGTGCCGGGCGCGGATCTCGTAGTGGGCGCCCACGGGTTCGAGCGTGTAGGCCTGGTCGAGCCCGTTGTTCTGCACCCACTGGACGGCTGTCGCGGCGTCGGCGGTGCTGGTGCCGAGGATGGACACGGCGCGGCCGCTGTTGCGGTTGAGCAGCGTCCGGTTGCCGCCGCCGATGTCGGTGACGTGCCAGTGCTGGTTGAAGCCGCCGTTGTCGGCCCACTGGACGAGGTTGGCGCCGTCGGCGAGGTCGGCGCCGTAGGCGTCGAGGACCTTGCCGCTGCGCCGGTTGACCAGCTTGTAGTACGGCCCGGCGGATCGGCCGAAGTCGATGTCGGCGTGACGGATGGCGCCGAATCCGGTGACGATCAGGACGCGGCCCGTGCGGGGGACGTAGGTCAGGTTGCGGCTGTAGCCCGCCTCGATGGTGGTGAGTTGCCGGGTCCAGGCGCCGGTGCTGCTGCCGCTGGGGTTGACCCAGACGTCACCGCTGCCGTGGGCGTTGTAGATCAGCCGGCCGTCGGGGGTGCGGATGATGACGGGGCTGCCGCCCGGCGTGACCGCCGGGGATCCGGAGGTGACCGGGAGGGCGGTGATGTTCGTGCCCGCCTGACCGCCGACGGAGAAGAAGTCGAGCGGGTTGGAGGAGATCTTGTAGCGCACGTTGTCGCCGCCGCCGAAGTACTCGTAGGTCAGCATCCAGCGGCCGTCGGAGGTCGGCACGACGTTCGGCATGCCCGGACGTCCACCGCCGATCTGGTCGACGCCGCCGACGCTGTGCGTGTAACCCGCGACGTCGAGCACCGGAGCGCTCCACCCGCTGGACGCGGTGCCGTTCCACGTGCGGTGGGCGATGACCTGCCCGTGGGAGTCGGCGGCCGTGGTGTTGTCGGCGCGGGGGATCAGGACACCGGTCGAGGTGTTGTAGCCGGTGTAGTCGTTCTCGTCGGAGTAGTAGGCGACGAGCTGGTTGTTGTACACCATCAGGTACGGCTCCCACACGGGGTCGACCTGCCGGTAGGTGTTGGCGCGGGCGATGCGCTGGCCGATGGCGCCGGCGCTGCCGCCCTGCCAACCGCCGGTGGTGATGATGTTGAGGAAGTTCCAGGACGCGCCCTGGTCGGTGCTGGAGTACAGGGCGATCGCCATGTCGCGGCGGTCGCCGTCGTTGGTGGGCACCCAGTTCGGGTTGGAGGCCTTCTGCTCGGTGTAGTACACGTCTTCACCGGAGACCACTGTGGACAGCAGCAGCGTGCCCGCGCTCAGGTTGCCGACGTTCTGGGGCAGGACGTAGAAGTAGGGGTTCGTCCAGCTGCTGGTGTACCTGGCGTGCGCGGGGTTGCTCGACGTGTACGCCGGTGCCCGCACGTCGGACAGCCACTGCCACGTCGTGCCGTCGTCGTCGCTGCGGTAGACCGGGATGACCTGGCCGACCGCCGTGCCGGATGGGCCGACGGTGGCCTTCTCGAACGCGGCGACCAGGCGACCGCTCGGCAGTGCGGCCGCCTTCGGGTACACGACGCAGTTGCCGAGGCCCTTGGTGCACTGAGCGGTGGAGGGGAGTTGGTAGATGGTGCGGGGTGTGGGGCTGACGGCTTGGGCGGGGACGGCCGGCAGGGTCAACGCCGCGGCGCCGGTTACCGCGATCATGGCTCTGGCGAGCCATTTCCTTACCCGGCTCGTGGTTGTGCGCGATGACGTCATCGTCTTCTGCTCCTGAGAGGGGAGGGGATGAGGTGGCTCGGCGGCAACGCCCGGTGTGGCGGGCGGGTCAGGGGGAGGGCGGCTGTTCGAGCAGGACGCGGACGTCCCACGCCGACAGGTCGATCTGCCGCCCGGCGGGGAGGACTTCGCCGGTGAGGACGTCGTGGCAGTCCACGGGCGCGGTCACGGAGGTGGGTTGCCAGGACCAGTTGTGCAGGAACCGCAGGCGGCCGCCGCTCGCCGCGGTCGCGCCGGTCGACGTGACGGTGTCGGGCAGGTCGTGCCAGGCGGTGGTCCGGTGGCCGGTCGCCCAGCGCAGGAGGGCTTCGGCGAGGGGTTGGTCGGGGACGGTGCCGACGTGGGTGATGCGTCCCTTGCCGGTGGCGCGCGTGGTGATGGCGGGCCAGCGGCCGAAGTGCGGGTGCCGGTAGTGGGCGAGCACGGTCGCGCCGTCGGGTCGCAGTCCGTCCACCCACCGGGTCGCGGTGGCGCCTTGGGGGAGCGGGAAGGCCTCCGGGTCCGCGGACTCCACTTCGACGGGCGTGTGGATGGTGCTGAACTCGTCGTACCAGACACCTGCCGCCTCGGCGAGCCTGGCGGGCATGCGGTCGGTGCGGGCGCGGGCTTCGTGGTCGGCGTAGCCGGTGCGGGGGCCGAGGACCAGGTGGCCGCCGGCGTGGGCGTAGTCGCGCAGCCAGTCGAGGGTGTCGTCGTCGGTGAGGTACAGGCCCGAGGCGATGAGGACGGGGTACCGCCGGACCGCGTCCTCCACGTCGCCGGTGCCGAGCCGGGCGGCGTGCAGGACCCGGGTCTGCAGGCCGGCGTCGAACGCGCCGCGGTAGAACGGCTCGGTCAGGCCCTGGTAGGCGCGCTCGTCCGGTGTTCCGTCCGGATGTGACAGGGCGGGGTACTTCTGCATGATCCACCGCGTGGGCATGTCGAACACCAGGGCGACGTCCGCGTCCGGTGTCAGTCCGGCCACCAGCCGGCCCGCGCGCTTGAACTCCTCACCGAGCCGGGCGATCTCGGCGTAGGCGCGGCCGGGTGTCCCGTTGTGGGGGAGGATGCCGCCCCAGTACGTCTCGGTGCCGAAGTGCAGCGTGTGCCAGTGCCAGTAGCCGATCATGCGTGCGCCGCGGGCGACGAGCGCCCAGGCGGCTTGGCGCCATTGGCCGTCGTAGGCGGGTCGGCTGTCCCAGGAGAAGCCGATGTGGGAGGCGTTGGTCTCGGTGACCAGGAACGGGGCTTGGTGGGAGGAGTACATGCGGTCGGCGGTGAGGTACAGGGCCCAGGCGCCGTCGGTGGTCCAGGTTTGGGTGGGGGTGCGGGTGTCGGGAAGGGCGAGGCCGTCCTGCATGACGTAGTAGGCGTTGCCGGAGGTGATGTCGAGGTGTTGGGCGAGCCGGTCGTCGTCGAACGCGGGCCGGTCGTAGGCCAGGCACGTGGTGACGAACTGGTCCTCGTCGGCGTACTCGCGGACGATCCCGGCCTGCCAGGCGATGAACTCCTCGGTCTGCCGTGCCTGGAACCGCCGCCACGCCAGCTCGTACTGCGGTTGGGCGTTGCCGTCGGGCAGCCACAGGTCGGCCCAGGTCGAGAGCCGGTGCGACCAGTACACCAGGCCCCACTCGCGGTTGAGTTCCTCGACGGTGCCGTAGGTGTGGCGCAGGTGGTCGACGAAGCGCTGGAAGACACCGTGGTTGTGCAGCAGTTCCAGGCCGGGTTCGTTGTCGACCTGGAAGCCGATGACCGACGGGTGGTCGGCGTAGCGGCCCACGACCTGTCGGATGACACGTTCGGCGTGGTGGCGGAACGCCGCGTGGGTGAAGTCCACTTCCTGGCGCGCGCCCCACGGGATCGGTTCGCCGCTGGCCCGTTCACCGGCGATCTCCGGGTAGAGGCGGGTCAGCCAGGGCGGCACCGCGTAGGTGGGTGTGCCGAGGATGACGGCGATGCCGCGTTCGTGCGCGCCGTCGAGGACGGGTTGGAGCCAGTCGAGGTCGAAGCGGCCGTTCTCCGGTTCCCAGGTGGACCAGACCGACTCGCCGACCCGGATCACCGAGAAACCCGCCTCGACCATCAGGTCCAGGTCCGTCTTGAGCCGCTCGGTGGGCTGGTACTCGTGGTAGTAGGCCGCACCGAACAGGACGGTGTCGGGGATTTCGGGCATGGTCGGGTGACTCCCCACGGTGGTCGGGGGACCGGGCGGCGGCGCCCAGGTCCGGGGTACTACTCCTTGACGGCGCCGGCCGAGAGGCCGGACTGCCAGTAGCGCTGGAGCAGGACGAACGCGGCGATGAGCGGGATGATCGACAGCAGCGACCCGGTCACGACGGCGGCGAGCAGTTCGGCGTTGGCGCCGCTGCCGCCGACCGCCTGCGCGGACCAGGAGGCGAGGCCGACGGTGACGGGGAAGTAGTCGGGGTCGTTGAGCATGATCAGGGGCAGGAAGTAGTTGTTCCAGGTCGCGACCAGCGTGAACAGCAGCACCGTGACGAAGCCGGGGGTGAGGCTGCGCAGGGTGATGCGGAAGAAGATGGTCAGCTCGCCCGCGCCGTCGATGCGCGCGGCTTCCAGCACGTCCTCGGAGACCGCGTCACGGGCGTAGACCCACATCAGGAACAGGCCGAACGGGCTGACCAGCGACGGCAGGATGATCGCCCACGGCGTGTTCACCAGGTCGACCTCGCTGAACAGGAGGTAGGTCGGGATCGCCAGCGCCGTGGTCGGGACCATGATCGTGCCCAGCACCAGGCCGAGCAGCAGGCCGCGGCCCCGGAACGCGTACCGGGCGAAGCCGTAGCCCGCGAAGGTGGCCAGGAACGCGGTGCCGACCGAGCTGACCGCGGCGTACAGCAGCGTGTTGGCCAACCAGCGGCCGAATACCCCGCCGTCGTGGGTGAACGTGCGGTGGATGTTGTCGACCAGCGAGAAGTCATCGGCGAACCAGAGGCCGAAGCTGGAGAACAGGTCACCGGTGTTCTTGGTGGACGCGATCACCAGCCAGAAGAGCGGGAAGAGGAAGTAGACGAGCAGCGCGCCCATGCCCAGGGTCAAGACGGTGCTCCGGCGTTGGGCGCCCGGCCGCCATCCGGTCGTGGTCATCGGCGGGAACTCCTGCTCGTGAGGAACAGCACCGCGTACGACACGACCAGGATCACCAGGCCGAGCAGGAACGAGACCGCGGCGGCGTAGTTCACCTGCTGCGAGGTGAAGGCCAGGCTGTAGGCGTAGAGGTTGGGCGTGTAGGACGAGGTGATCACGTTCGGCGCGAGCCGTTGGATCAGGTCGGGTTCGGCGAAGAGCTGGAAGCTTCCGATCACGGAGAAGATCAGGCACAGCAACAGCGCCGGTCGCAGCGCGGGGATCTTGATGTGCCAGGCGACGCGCAGCGCTCCGGCGCCGTCGATGGAGGCGGCCTCGTAGCGGTCGGCCGGGATGGTTCGCAGCGCCGCGTACAGGATGATCATGTTGTAGCCGGCGAACTCCCAGGTCACGATGTTGCCGACGGCCGGCAGCACGAGGGTGTCGCCGAGCAGGTCGGGTGCGGTGAAGCCGAGCCGGTCGCCCAGCTGGGCCAGCGGGCCGAAGTCCGGCCCGTACAGGTAGCCCCACATCAGGGTCGCGACCACGCTGGGCACGGCGTAGGGCAGGAACACCCCCAGCCGGAACAGCCGCGCGGCGCGCAGCACCCCGCTGTCGATGGCCAGCGCGGCGACGAGGGCGACCAGCAGCATGACGGGGACCTGGACCAGGAAGAACACCGCTACGCGGAGCACGCCGTCGACGAGTTGTTCGTCTTGGAGGGCTTTGACGTAGTTGTCCAACCCGACGAACGCGGTGCCGCCGACCAGTTGGTCCTTGAACAGGCTGAGGTAGCCGGCGTAGCCGAGGGGAAGCAGGAACAGCAGGACGAAACAGGCGAGGAACGGGGCGATGAAGACGTACCCGCGGTTGGCGGTGTGCCTTTGGTGCTTTTGGCGCGTGCGCCCGCGGGGCGGCTGGTGCGGTGCGACGGGCGGCGTCGCGACAGTGGTGGTCATGGCGAAGCTCTTCTCACGGCGGGCGGCGGAACGCGGGGGAGAGGAGTGGCCTCCCGTCGTGGTCGAGGGGAGGCCACTCGCCGACCTAGCGCGCGGTGACGGTGAAGCCCTGGTCCTTGGCGTAGGACGTCAGCCGTGACTGCCACTGGTCCGTGGCCGCGGCCACGTCGCCCTTGTCGGCCAGGGCCTTGCCCGCTGTCTCGGTCCAGTCCTGCACCGACTGGTCCAGGAACGGCGGCCACTGCCAGCCGAGGTCGACCGTGCCGCTGATGTCGGCGAACACCTGGTTGACCGCCTGGCCGCCGAAGAAGTCGGACTTCGCGCCGGTGAACGCCGGGTCGCCGATCAGCGCCGTGGTCGCGGGGAAGAAGTTCTGCTTGGTGTTGAACATCTTCGTGGACTCGGGGTCGGTGTTGAGGAACTCGGCGAACTCGGCGGCGGCGATGGCGTTCGACGTGCCCTTGATGACGGCGGTCGTGGAACCACCCCAGTTGCCCGAGGCGGGCTTCGCGGCGTCCCACTGCGGCAGGGGCGCCGCCCGCCACTTGCCGGCCGTCGACTTGGCGCTGCCGCCGAGGAACGCCGGACCCCAGGCGGCGGTGAGCCAGGTGGCGTACTTGCCGCTGTTGAAGCCCTGGTACCAGGTGTCGGTGAAGTCCGGGTCCGTCGAGACCACGCCTTCCGCCGCCAGACCACCCCAGTAGTCGGCGACCTTCTTGGACGCCGTGTCGTTGACGGAGAGCCCCACTGTGGTGCCCTCGACCGAGTACGCCTCGGAGCCTGCCTGCCACATCAGGCCGTGCCAGCCCGCGGCCTCGTTGGCGGCCATGTTGGTCAGGTACACGTCGGGGTTCGCGGCGTGCAGCTTGCGCGCGGCGGCGGCGAACTCGTCCCAGGTCTTCGGGACGTCGATGCCGTACTGCTCGAACAGGTCCGCCCGGTACAGCATGCCCATCGGGCCCGTGTCCTGCGGGTAGGCCAGGATCTCGCCGCCGGGGCCGGTCACCTGGCTCCACGTCCAGTCCAGGAACTTCGACTTGTTGGCCTCCGCGCCGTGGGGGCGCAGGTCGACCAGGCTGTCGGTGATGGAGAACGTGGGGATGTACTGGTACTCGATCTGGGCCAGGTCGGGTGCGCCCTTGCCGGCCTTCAACGCGGTGCGCAGCTTGGTGTAGGCGTCGGCTCCCTGGCCGACGTTGACCACGTCGACGTCGATGGCGGGGTACTTCCGCTCGAACAGCGCCACTTCCTGCTCGATGTCGGGCACCCAGGTCCAGAACGTGAGGGTGGTCGGCGTGCTCATGGCCTTGTCGACGTCGGCCTGGCTCACGTTCTCGGCCGGGCCGGGATCGGAGGACGACGGTGCGCCGGAACAGGCGGCGAGCGCGAGCGTGGCGCACGCCACCAGGGCGAGCAGGCCGCGCCGGCTAGGATGGGAGGGGGAAGTCGGCATGGGGACCAGTCCTTTGCGGTACCGACGGGCGTGTCCGCGCCTACGTCGGTGTCATGGCTTCTTCGCCGGCCGCATCCGTCCGACCGCGGTTCGCAGCCGTGGGTCGGGGGTGCGGCCGGCACTCAGTGCTCCGGGTGTTCACGCCTGCCGGCGTGCGCGGCGTGCGGTGGTCCTCCTTCCGGCGGGCGGTGGCGCCGTCGACTCCCGGACGACGAGCTCGTGCACGTGCTCCGGCGGTGGCGCCGGCGGGGTGTCCGGCGAGTCGAGGAAGTCGACGAGGTAGGTCAGCCCGGTGGCGGCCAGCACGGCGTTGTCCGAGCTGACCGTCGTCAGCGGCGGCCAGGTGTGCGCGGCGACCGGGATGTCGTCGAAACCCACCACGCTCACCTCACCGGGCACCGACCGGCCCGCCTCGTGCAACGCGTGCATCGCACCGATCGCCATCTCGTCGTTCGCCGCGAAGACCGCCGTCACGCCGGGGTCGTCGGCCAGCACCCGGCCGATCCGGTAGCCGTCCCGGGCGGTCCAGTCACCCTCCACGGGCTCCGGCACCTCCGCGCCCGCGGCGACCAGCGCGTCCCGCCAGTGCTGTGCCCGTTCACGGGCCGCCCACCAACGCCGCGGCCCCGCGATGTGGTGCACCGTCCGGTGCCCCAGCGCGAGCAGGTGCCTCGTCGCCTCCGCCGCCGCGTCACCACCCTCGGCCGCGCGCACCGACAGCACCGTGGGCGCGTGGACCACCGGCGCGGCGCCGAGGGCCAGCACCGGCACGTCCACGACCAGCGGCTCGCCGCCGTCGTCCACCGGCTCGGACAGGATGATCGCGTCGACCCCCTGCACGAGCAGGCTGTCCACGGCGCCCGCCAGGCCGGCCGGGTCGTCCTCGAACGAGTTGACGATGCTCAACGAGTAGGCGACCTCGCGTGCCGCTCGTTCCAACGCCACCAGCAACGACGACGGCCCGAAGTGCGCCGTGCCGTGCGACACCACGCCGATCCGGTTCGTCCGCCCGGTGAGCAGGGCACGCGCGGCGCCGTTCGGCCGGTACCCCAGCCGTCGGGCCGCGGCCAGCACCCGGTGCCGGGTGTCCTCGGTGACGTTCGGCTCGTTGTTGAACACCCGCGAGACCGTCTTCTGCGAGACACCGGCCAGCCGTGCGACGTCGGTACCGCCAGGGCGGCGCCCACGACCGCTCGGAAGCGTCTCCAGGTGCGACATGAACTCTCCGTTGCGCCCGTGTGTCTACGTAGTCACGCCACTGTCTACGTAGTCATGCCGGGAAGTCAAGAGCCAGGACTCGTTGGCCTCACCGTGGAGGGTGTGCCGCAGCGCGTGAAGCCCTTGAGCGCTTCGCCGGCGAAGGTGGATGGAGCGTGGATTCGCGCTGGTAGTCGGCCGTGTTAAGCAATGTTAGCGATAACATCAATCGCTCGTACAGAAGGGCGTCCGGAGTGGATCTTCGTTTTAGACACCCCTTGGGTTGCTCATTCCGATCTGTTAGCGTTAACATCGCCGCCGTGACGTGAGTCACCACGTGGGACCACCCGCCTGGGTGCCGGTCGTCCGGACCGACCGGCCAGTGAACACCTGGCGGTTGTCTCGCGAAGCCGTCGATACCCCGCCCCGCGACCACTCGATGCCGCCTCGGTGATCGCGCTGCCACACCGGACGAAGTGCCGACCCGTCCGGAGCTCGACCACGCCCTCCAACGCAGAAGGGTTCAACCATGATCCGCAGGAGAAGGGGCTTACTCGCGGCGGCCTTGGCCCTGGCGACCGTCGCGGTGCTGCTGCCGGTGACCGGTACCGGCGCGCAGGCCGCGTCCGGCTCGTTGCGTTCCGGGAACCACGAGCTGGTCCTCACCACCGGTCCGACGAGCCAGTCGGTGGTGGTGCGCGACGTGACCAGTGGTGCGTCGGTGCTGGCCGAGCAGCAGCCGATGCAGGTGGTCGTGAAGAACGGTGAGACACCCGCCGACGTCAACGGGCAGTACGCCTCGGTCGTGCTGGAGGGCACGCGGCTGGTCGGCACCGGTGACGTGCGCAGCCGCAACGGCAGCGTGTTCCGGTTCCGGGACAGCTACGAGGCCGCGCCGGGCGGTGGGTTCGGCGTGACCCGGACGGTGACCGTGGTGACGGCCAACGTCGCCGACCAGGGCTTCAACTCCCGCTTCACGATCGGTGCGACGGCTCCGCGTCCGTTGCAGGACTACCAGTTCCTCGCGCCCGGCGTGATGTACGACCGCAACCGGACCGTGCCGGCGGGGGCGTTGGGCAGCAACCTGAACGACAACTACCTGTACTTCCGCGAGATGCGGATGCCGTTGCCGTTCGTGATGATGCACGACCCGGGCAGCGGCTTGGACGTGAGCCTGGCCCACCAGAACCCGCGTGCGGTGTCACCGGTGGACGAGGGCAGCGGGGCCTGGTTGGTCAACGGTGGGATCACGCACGCCGCGCTGGGCGCGCAGCGGGTGCCGTCGAGCAAGCTGGCGATCGTGTACCCCGGCATGGAGGGGGAGAAGAACTACGTCAACCGCGGCGCGGCGTGGGTGCGGCGCAGCAACCCGGTGACGGCCGGCTACACCCAGAGCTACCAGTTCCGCTTCCGCGCGCACCGGACCGCGGACTTCGGCGCGGCGGTGCGGGATTCGTGGCGCTACCACTGGGACATGGCCAACCCCGAGATCACGAAGGTGCCGATCGAACAGGTCTACCGGTCGTCGGTGGACGTGCTGGCGTCGTACCAGGGGAACTGGGGTGGGGCGCCGGGGTTGCCGTTCAGCGTGTGGATGGACGGCACCGTGCGCGAGGTCAGCTACCAGATGGGGTTCGTCGGCCAGCAGATCCCGGCGGCCTACCTGATGCTGCGCGACGGATACGTCAACAACCGCCCGGATCACGTCACCAAGGGACGGCAGGTCCTGGACTTCTGGGCGGCGAACTCGTCGGCGCCGTCGGGTCTGCCCAGGACGTGGTACGACGTGAACCCGCCGGGGTGGCGGAGTTTCTACCCGACCTACCTGCGCATCGCCACCGACGGCATGGAGGGCATCCTCAAGGCGGCGCGGTTCATGCGTGCCCGCGGCACGCCGGTCGCGTCGTGGGAGTCCTACGCGCGGCGGTTCGGTGATTGGCTGGTGGCGAACCAGAACGCGGACGGGTCGTACTACCGGTCCTACAACCTGGCGGGCACCGCGCCGGACAACCAGGCCAAGTACAACACGCACAACGCGATCCCGTTCCTGATGGAGCTGACCGCCTACACCGGCGACACCCGGTACCGCACGGCGGCGCTGCGCGCGGCGGAGTTCGCGTGGCAGACCGTGCACCTGCCCTCGGCCTACGTCGGTGGCACGCCGGACAACCCGAACGTGACCGACAAGGAGGCCGCGAGCCTGGCGTTGCGGGCGTTCCTGTCGGCCTACGACCACACCCGGGACCAGCGGTGGTTGCAGGCGGCGCAGCGGGCCGCGGACTTCGCCGAGACCTGGCAGTTCGCCTGGAACTACTCGGTGGCCTCCAGCCGCCCTGCCTACGCGAAGTACGGGGTGCGGGGCCAGAGCATCATCGCGACCGGGCACTCGGCGATGGACACCTGGCAGTCGGGGATGCTGTTCGACTACTACCGGCTCTACCGCGCCACCAACGACGGCCACTACCTGCAACAGGCGCGGTTGCTGGCCAACAACACCAAGTTGACCACCCAGTACCCCGGCAACCCGCTGGGATACGGCCGGGACGGCCTGCTGGAGGAGGCCATCGGCCTGGCCGACCTGCGCTACGGCGGGGTCAACCTCTGGCTGCCGTGGAACTCCGTGGCGCACGCCGAATCGCTGGCGATGTTGCAGGACACCTACGGCAACATGGACATCGACGTGCTGACCGGCAACCCGCCCGCCGGCCCGAAGCAGATCCGCAACCGGCACAGCGACCTGTGCCTGGACGACTACAACGCCGTCACCACACCGGGTGCCGAGGTGCGGCAGTGGACCTGCAACGACCTGCCCGTCCAGGACTGGACCCTGACCCCGGTCGGTGACGGCTACTACGAGGTCCGCAACGGCCACAGCGGCCTGTGCCTGGACAACAAGGACTTCGCCACCGCGCCCGGTTCGGTGGTGCAGCAGTGGACCTGCAACGGCCTGCCGGTCCAGCAGTGGCGAATGACCACCACCAACGGCACGACGACCCTGGTCAACCGGCACAGCGGCCTGTGCCTGGACAACTACAACTGGGGCACCGCCCCCGGTTCCGAAGTCCGGCAGTGGACCTGCAACGGCCTCGCCCCGCAGGACTGGAGCGTCGCCTAGAGCCGCGCCGCGGCCCCCGATCCCCTGTTCCACGTAAATCCCCTGAGGAGTGATTGTGCTGTTCGCTCAACGTCGAGGAACGGTCTGGCGGGCGATGTCGTTCGTCGCCGCCGTCGTCGCCGGGCTCATCCTGAGCCCGATCAGCCAGCCCCAGGCCGTAGCCGCGCCTGGTCCGTCGTTCACCAACCCGGTCGTGCCCGCGCCCAACAGCGCGGACCCGACGTTGGTGCAGTTCAACGGCAACTACTACTACGTCGCCACGACGTGGACCTCCGACATCGTCATGCGCCGGTCCTCCACCATCGCCGGCTTGCGCAGCGCGCCGGAGCAGCTGGTGTTCCGCTCCAGCGGCACGGTGATGTGGGCGCCGCACCTGGAGCAGATCAACAACCGCTGGTACCTGTACTACTCCGTCGAGCTGGCCGGTGCCCCGCGCCGTACCCACGTGCTGGAGAGCGCCGGAAACGACCCGGCCGGCCCCTACACCTACCGGGGCATCCTGAACCTGATGCCCAACAACGGGTGGGCGATCGACGGCGCGGTGCTCAAGCTCAACGGCGCCCTGTACTTCCACTTCTCGGCGTTCCACTCCGACGGGTTGCAGTCGCTCTACATCGCGCCGATGTCCAACCCCTACACCGTCTCCGCCTTCGGAACCCGGATCTCCGCCCCGACCCTGGCGTGGGAGCGGCAGGACGGCGCGGTCAACGAGGGGTCGTTCGCGTTGCAGCGGGGCGGCCGGACGTTCCTGACCTACTCGGCCAGCCACTGCAACGGCCCCAACTACAAGCTCGGCATGCTGGAGTACCGCGGCGGGAACCCGCTGTCGGCGTCGTCCTGGTCGAAGTTCTCGAACCCGATCTTCCAGCGCAACGACGCCAACGGCGTGTTCGGCCCCGGCCACCACTCGTTCTTCACCTCGCCGGACGGCACGGAGACCTGGATCGCCTACCACGCCAACGCCTCGGCCTCCCAGGGCTGCGGCACCACCCGCACCACGCGGGTGCAGAAGATCTCCTGGAACGCCGACGGCACCCCCAACCTGGGCGTGCCCGTCTCCACCTCCACCGTCCTGGCCGGCCCCTCGGGCGAGGTGAACACGACCACGCGGGCGCACCTGCGCAACCAGCACAGCAACCTGTGCCTGGACGACTACAACTGGGTCACCACGCCGGGCGCGGAGGTGCGGCAGTGGACCTGCGCGAACGTGCCGGTGCAGGACTGGTACCTGACCCCGGTCGGTGACGGCTACTACACCGTCGCCAACGGCCACAGCGGCCTCTGCCTGGACAACAAGGACTTCGCCACCGCCCCCGGTTCGGTCGTGCAGCAGTGGACCTGCAACGGCCTGCCGGTCCAGCAGTGGCGGATGACGACCACCAACGGCGCCACCACGCTGGTCAACCGGCACAGCGGCCTGTGCCTGGACAACTACAACTTCGGCACCGCCCCCGGCGCCGAAGTGCGCCAGTGGACCTGCACCGGCGCGGCCAACCAGCAGTGGATCGTCGGCTGACGACCACCTGACCGGCGAACGCGCCTGACCACGAGCACCGGCCTGCAACCCGCGTGACCAGGTGCTCCCCACCCTCGGCGCGAGGTGGGGAGCACCTGCGGTCCGTGCGGGCGTTTGCGTGGTCCGGCACGCTGCTCACTGAGCACTGCAGGCCCGGTAGTTGGCGATCGAGCGGTTGGTGAGGTGACCACAGTTGGTCACACCCTCTGGCACTCCGCTCGACACGCCTCTACTGATCGGCTGGAGAAGTGGCGTGGATGAGGGAGCGGACCGAGTCGCGGATGACGATGTGGGTGCCCAGCATGACGTGCTCGGCCGTCTGGGACTTGGCCCGCACGCGTTCGAGGGCCATGCGCACGGCGGTGCGGCCCAGTTCCTCGTGTGGCACGTGGACGGTGGTGAGGTCGATGTCGGCGGACGGGGGCAGGTCGTCGAAGCCCACCAGTGAGATGTCGTCGGGGACCCGCAGGCCGTGCTCGCGCAGCGCCTGGCGGGCGCCGGCGGCGATGAGGTCGTTGCCGGCGAAGACGGCGGTGAAGTCGGGTGGTCCGGCGGCGAGCCGTTCGCGGATCATCCGATAGCCCTCGCTGCGCTCCATCGTGCCCTCGACCTCCAGGCCGGGGTCTTGGGGGACGCGGTAGTCGGCCAAGGCCTTGCGGTAGCCGGCGATGCGGCTCTCCGGCGTGCTGTAGCCGTCACGGCGGCCCAGGAACAGGATGCGGCGGTGTCCCGCCGACAGCAGGTGGCTGGTGATGGCGTGGGCGCCGCCGATGTTGTCGTACTCCACGACGAGGGCGGGCACGTCGGGGCCCAGCGGCGGGCGTCCGCACAGGACCAGCTGCGAACCGGCCAGGCCCAGCGCGCGGGCGTAGTCCGCCATGCGCTCGCGGTAGGCGTCGTCGGCCACGACGTTGCCGACGAGGATCACGCACTCGGCGTGCTCCTCGCGCATGAGCTGGATCGTGGCGAGCTCGCGTTCCGGGTCGCCGCCGGTGGTGCCGACGATGCACAGCTTGCCCTCGACGGCGGCCTGGGTCTGCACGCCTTGGGCGACGTGGGCGTAGTGGGGCGAGATGACCGAGTTGACGACGATGGCGACGCTGCGGCTGCTCGCACCGGCCAGCCCGCGGGCGTTGGCGTTGGCCACGTAGTCGAGCTCGCGGACGGCCCGCATGACTTTGGTGCGGGTGGCCGGCGCGCTGGGGTAGGTGCCGGAGAGGATGCGCGACACCGTGGCGACGGAAACGCCCGCGTGCGCGGCCACGTCGCGGATCGTCGTGGGCCGCGGCCCTCCGTTGTCGGCCGCCGCGCGCCGGACCATGTCGCCCCCTTGCCGCTGAAACCCCGTGGTAAACCGCTTACACCGATGCTTCCGGCTGGTTGTCGCCCTGTCAAATCACATGGGTAGTGCAGTGGGAGCGGGCGCTCCCCAGGTCGAATGCCCACTGCTCAGACGACAGTAACCGCATCCCCGCTGAGGCGCGTGACTATTGACACGAACCCCTGTAGATGCTGCGATCGAGCCCTTGTAAACGGTTAAACACCCGTCGTCTCGCCATCGCGACTTTCACCTCGTGGAGCCCTCATGTCGATGATCTCCCGACGCAACCTCCTACTCGGCGCGGCGGCGGCCGGCGCGGCCGGACAGCTCGTCCACCCGGTGGGTCGGGCACGTGCCGAACCCGCTGCCGGCACGCGGGCAGTTCAGGTGAGCGGCCTGCCCGGGGACGGCGTCCAGCTCAGGTGGTTGGAAGGTGGCGTGCCGGGACAGTTGGCCGCCGGCTGCACGTGGGGTGTTCCGTGGCCCAAAGGCGCGGTGCCGGCAGATCAGGCGTTCGCGCTGCGGACCGCCGCGGGGCGGCAGGTGCCGGTGCAGTCGTGGGCGACCGCGTACTGGCCGGACGGTTCGCTGAAGTGGACCGCGCACGCGATCGGCGCCGACGTGCCGCCCGCCGAGCACTACGTGCTCGCGGCGGGGACGCCTGCCGCGCCGACGACGGCCGTGACGGTCGAGGACGGCCGCAACGAGGTGGAAGTCTCCACCGGAGTCGTCCGGTGCGTCATCCCGAAGAAGGGCGACCAGCTGGTGCGCGCCCTGTTCCGGGGTGACCGCGAGCTCGCCCGCAACGGCAGGCTGGTGTGCCTGCGGCAGGACGAGCCGGGTGACGACGAGGGCGGCGCGGCGAAGCCGGAGCGGTTCACCGGCCGCGTGGAGAAGGTGACGGTCGAGCAGTCCGGCCCAGTCCGCGCGGTGGTCCGGGTCGAGGGAGGGCACCGGCACGGCAATCGCACGTGGTTGCCGTTCACCGTGCGGCTGTACTTCTACGCCGGCAGCGACGGCATCCGCGCCGTGCACACGTTCGTGTACGACGGCGACGAGAAGAAGGACTTCATCCGCGGCCTGGGCATCCGGTTCGAGGTGCCGATGCGCGACGAGCCGCACAACCGGCACGTGCGCTTCGCCGGGTCGGGCGACGGCGTGCTGTCCGAGGCGGTGCGCGGTATCACCGGCCTGCGCCGCGACCCCGGTGCGGCGGTCCGCCGGGCGCAGGTGGCCGGGCAGGCCACCCCGCCCACCGCGACCTGGGACACCCGGGTCAGTTCCCGGTTGCACCTCATCCCCACCTTCGGGGACTACTCGCTGCGCCAGCTGTCCGCCGACGGCTTCCAGATCCGCAAGCGCACCAAGGCGGGCCACGGCTGGGTCCCGGTCGACTCGGCGGGTCGGGCGGGCGGTCTCGGCTACGTGGGCGGTCCGAGCGGCGGGTTCGCGTTCGGCATGCGCGACTTCTGGCAGCTGCACCCGACCCAGCTCGACATCCGGGGCGCGGCCGGGGACGCCGCCGAGGTGACGGTGTGGTTGTGGTCGCCCGACGCCGGGCCGATGGACCTGCGCTTCTACCACGACGGCATGGGCCAGGACACCTACCCGGAGCAGCTGGAGGGCCTGGAGATCACCTACGAGGACTACGAGCCGGGTTTCGGCGCCCCGTACGGCATCGCGCGCACGACCGAGCTGGTGTTCTGGGCGCTGGACGCCACACCGGCGGCGGACCGGGTGGCGGGTCTGGCCCAGGCGGTCCGGACGCCACCGCTGGTCGTCGCGCCGCCGGCGCACCTGCACGCGGCCGGGGTGTTCGGTGACTGGTCACCGGTCGACCGCTCGACGCCGGCGAAGGCGCGGATCGAGGACCGGCTGGACTTCCTGTTCGAGTTCCACCGGGGGCAGGTGGAGCAGCGGTCCTGGTACGGGTTCTGGGACTACGGCGACATCATGCACAGCTACGACCCGGACCGGCACGTGTGGCGCTACGACGTCGGCGGCTACGCGTGGGCGAACTCCGAGCTGTCACCGGATTTGTGGCTGTGGTACCACTACCTGCGCACCGGCAAGGCCGAGGCGTTCCGCTTCGCCGAGGCGATGACGCGGCACACCGGCGAGGTCGACGTCTACCACCTGGGCAAGTGGCAGGACCTGGGCACGCGCCACGGTGTGCAGCACTGGGCCGACAGCGCCAAGCAACTGCGCATCAGCACCGCGGGCTACCGGCGCATCCACTACTTCCTCACCGCCGACGAGCGCACCGGCGACCTCATGCGCGACCTGGTCGACTCGGACAAGACGTTCCTGGCGCTGGACCCCCTGCGCAAGATCCGCACCGGGCCGTACGAGCCGGACCCGCACGCGCTGGCCGTGGGCACTGGCACGGACTGGAGCGGCCTCGCGATGGCGTGGCTGACCGAGTGGGAGCGCGGCGGAGACCCGATCGCCCGCGAGAAGCTGCTCAACGGCATGCGGACCATCGCCGCGATGCCCAACGGGTTCGCGCAGGGCAGCGGCCTCTACGACCTGGACAACGGCGAGTTCGCGCCCGCCCAGCCCGCGGTGAGCGTCGGCTCGCTGGGGTCGGTGTTCGGGCTGGTCGAGGTGTGCAGCGAGCTGGTCGACCTGACCGGCGACGAGGCGTTCACGAGGGCGTGGCTGCAGTACTGCCGCCTCTACAACGGCACCGCCGCCGAGCAGCAGGCCGAGACCGGCCAGTCGTGGGGCAGCCTCAACCTGCGCCAGGCCCACTCCCGGCTCACCGCCTACGCCGCCGCCAAGCTCGGCGACACCGCCCTGGCCGCACGCGCGTGGAAGGAGTTCGACACCGGCCACGCCGGCTACCCGGCGAACCGCGAGTTCACGTCGGTGCGGGTGGAGGGCCCGGCCGTGCTCAAGCCGGTCGACGAGGCCACCTTCGTCTCCACCAACGCCAGTTCCCAGTACGGCCTGGCGGCCATCCAGTGCCTGGCCCTGGTGGGGGACCACCTCCCCGCGTGACCCTTCCGGAAGGATCTTCACGGTGCAGCACCTCCCGTTGCCACCGCCCGACCCGCGACGGTCCCCGCGCACCGGCTGGACCCGGGCGCACTGGGAGGCGGTCGCGGACCACCTGCTGGCGGCCGTGGAGCCGTACGCGACGGCCGACTTCGCCCAGTACCGCCTGCCCGGCAGGCCGAGCCGGGCGGGGGAGCGCAGCGACGGGCTGGAGGGTTTCGCCCGGACGTTCCTGCTCGCCGCGTTCCGGATCGCGGGCGCGGGCGGTGACGTGCCGCCCACGCTCCTGGAGCGCTATGCCGCGGGCGTGGTCGCCGGGACCGATCCGGCGCACCCGTACGCGTGGCCCGCCCTGGCCGACATGTCCCAGCAGCTCGTGGAGGCGGCCTCGGTGGCGCTGGCCCTGCACGAGACGCGACCGTGGCTGTTCGACCGCCTGTCACCGACCGAGCAGGAGCGGGTGGTGGCGTGGCTGGCCGGGTTCGTCGGCAAGCGCACGCCGGACAACAACTGGGTGCTGTTCCGAGTCGTCGTGGAGCAGTTCCTGGCGCAGGTGGGCGGGCCGCACGAGCCGGACGAGATCGCCGGCGGCCTGGCGCGCATCGAGGACTGGTACGTCGGCGACGGCTGGTACTCCGACGGCAAGGGCAAGAACTTCGACTACTACTGCGGCTGGGCGATGCACCTGTACCCGGCGCTGTGGGCGAGGATGGCCGGCGACACCGCCCGCCAGGAGCTGTACGCGTCACGGCTGCGCCGGTTTCTGGAGCAGTACCAGCACTTCTTCGCCGCCGACGGCGGGCCGGTGCACCAGGGGCGGTCCCTGACCTACCGGTTCGCCACCGTGGCGCCGTTGTGGCTCGGCGCGCTGACCGGCGCCTCCCCCCTGCCGCCCGGTCGGACCCGGCGCATCGCCAGTGGGGTGCTGCGCCACTTCGCCGAGCACGGCGTGCCCGACGAACGGGGGCTGCTCACCCTGGGCTGGTACGAGCCGTTCCTGCCGACCGTCCAGGACTACTCGGGTCCGGCGTCGCCGTACTGGGCGAGCAAGGCGTTCCTGGGCCTGCTGGTGCCGCCCGACGACCCGACCTGGACCGACCCCGAGGAGCCGGCCCCGGTGGACGTGGCGGACCAGGCGGTGTCCCTGCCCGCACCCGGCTGGCTGCTGCACGCCACCCGCTCGGACGGCGTGGTGCGGCTGGTCAACCACGGCAGCGACCGCGACCGCGTCCCGCCCCCGGACGGCGTGCCGGACCTGCACTACCTCAAGTTCGCCTACACCAGCCACACCGGGCCGGAGTCCGGCGGCGCGGCGTCGGGGGTGGACAACCACCTCGCCGTCATCGCACCCGACGGCACGGCCTCCGCGCGTCGGCGCATCGAACCCCTGGCGGTGGGCGATCGGTTCGCCGCCTCGGCCTACCGGGACGGCGCCGTGCACGTGCTGACGGTGTCGGTCGTCCACGGCGCGGCGGAGATCAGGGTCCACCAGGTCACGGCTCCGGCCGGGCACGTCATCCGGGACGGCGGGCACGCGGTGGCCGCGCCGGTCCAGCCGGCCGTGCGTGAAGGCGGTGACGTGGCGCTGGCCCGGCGTCCGGACGGGTTGACCAGCGCCGTGCGCGCCCTGCACGGCTACACCGGTGCGGGGGTGCTGACGGCCGAGGGCGCCAATGCCTTCGGCTCCTGCTCGGCCACGCCGTACGCGATCGCCGACGACCACGGCGGGGGAACCGCGATCTACGTCAGCCTCGTGCAGCTCGGCGTGATGGTGGACGAGCCGCCCGCGGTCGGCGTGCGGGCCCGGGACGACGTGGTCGTCCTGGACCTGCCGGATGCGCAGGTGGCGACGGTCCGACTGGACGGTGTGCCGACGTGCGAATGGGCGTTCCAGGGGCGGCGGCGCCCCTGAAACGCCCCGGTTCACCGGTTCGCCGCGTGCTCCTTGGCCAGGTCCTCGGCGACCTGGTCGCCGCCGGCCTGCTGCCACTGGGCGACGACGTCCTTCCAGGCCGACAGCGGCTTGCGGCCGAACGTGACCGCCGCGATCCCGTCGCCGATGATCTGCGAGAGCTGCGCGCCCTTGCTCGCCTCGGTGGCGGAGCGGAGCCCGGTGGCGGGGTTGCGCACGCTGCGGGGCAGGGTCGCCTTCTGCCAGTCGTGCACGGCCTTGGCCGTGTCCGGGTAGCCGGGCAGGTAGAGCACGGCGGGCGCGGTGCCGATGTACTTGGTCGGCAGCAGGGAGTTGTTCTCCTGGTTGTACAGGTCGGTGGTCTTGATGCCGTCGGCGTCCTTGGTGAAGTGCTGACCTTCGACGCCGTAGTTGGCCAGTTCGTACTCGGTGGTGCCGAACGGGGCGCTGAGGTAGTCGCAGATGCGCAGGAGCAGCTTGATGCGGGCGGGTTCGGCCTTCTTGAACGTGACGTAGCCGAAGCTGCCCGAACCCTGCCACGGGGTGGCCTGCGGGCCGTACGGACGGCCGAGGTCGAGGGCGAACCGGCCGTTGATCTTCTTCATCGTCGCCAGGCTGACCGAGCCGAAGCCGTCGTTCATCGAGGCGACCGTGCCGTTGTGGAAGTGGCTCTGCATGTCGGTGGAGCTGGTGGTGAGGCTGTCCGGGTAGTGGGCGCCCGCCTCGACCAGCTTGCGCATGACCTCCAGGGCCTGCTCGAACTGCGGCGTGGTCAGGGCGGACGTGAACGCGCCGCCGCCCTCCGACCACGTGTTGGGCGCGCCGAGCGAACCGGCGTGGTAGGTGATGCCGCCCAGCCCGCCGAACAGGGTCTTGAACCAGCCGACGCCCCACTTGCGGTCGCCGGTGAGCTGCTTCATCGCGTCGAGGTACTGCTCGGTCGTCCAGTCCTTCGGGATGCCCGCCGCGTCCATCGCCGACCGGTTGACGAACAGGCTGTTGGCGGGCATGGGGCGTTCGAGCGGGATGCCGTGGAGCTTGCCGCCGATGCGGCCCATGCCCTTCCAGGCGTAGGTGGGGATGTTGGCCAGGTTCGGGAACTCCTTGATCGCGTCACCGCCGACGAACTCCGACAGGTCCGCGCACTGGGCCTGGACGAACTCGGCCGCGTGCGGCAGCGCCAGGTTCGAGAACATGATCACGTCCGGCAGGTCGCCGCCGGACGCCATCAGGGTGGCCATCTTCTGCCCGTACTCGGGATCGGGCACGACGATGACCTTCAGGTTGACGCCGAGCGCCTGGTTCACCGCCTGCCAGTACCGGTTCTCGGCGACCGGCTTGGGCGGCGCGCCGTAGGACACGACCATCACCGTGACGTCGGAGCCGTCACCGACCGGGTTGTGCACCGACCGCACGACCTTCTCGGGGTACTTCAGGAACAGCGGCTGCACACCGGAGTCGTCACCGGGGGCGTCCGGGGTCGGGCCGGCGAACGGCACGTACGTCGGCCACGGGGCCAGGTCCTTGCCGGCGTTGGAGACGCCGCCACCCGACGAGCCCGAACCGCACGCCGTGAGGAGGGACGGGACGGCCAGGCCGAGCGCGCCGACTCCCGCCAGCCGCAGCAGGGAACGGCGGTCGATGCGGTGATCCATGTCGAGTTCCTCTCCCGGCGCGGCGCCGAAAGGAAAGTGGTGGGCGGTGGGGCAGGTCAGGCCTTCACGGCTCCGGTGACGACACCCTTGACGAAGTAGCGCTGCACGAAGGGGTACACGCACACGATGGGCAGCGTCGCGAGCATGACGACGGCCATCTGCACCGACTGGGGCGAGGCGGTGGCCAGTTCCCCCGAGGTCTCCGCGAGGGAGGCGCCACCGGTGACGTACTGGCGCAGCACGGTGCCGATCGGCCACTTGGTCTGGTCGTTGAAGTAGATGATCGCCTCGAAGAACCGGTTCCAGTAGGCGACGGCGTAGAACAGGCCGATCACCGCGATGACCGCTTTGGACAGCGGCAGCACGACCTGGCGCAGGATGCCCAGCTCGCCCGCGCCGTCAATGCGGGCGGCGTCGATCAGCTCCGGCGGGATCGACTGGAAGAACCCGCGCATCACGACCAGGTTGAACACGTTGATCAGGAAGGGCAGGACCAGCGCGGCGTAGGAGTCGAACAGCCCGGTGCCCTGCACGACCAGGAACAGCGGCACCATCCCCGGCGGGAACAGGAAGGTGAACAGCACCAGCAGCAGCATCGGCTTGCCGCCGTACACCTTCGGCCTGCTCAGCGTGTAGGCCAGGCCGATGGTGCACACCAGGCTCAACGCCGTGCCGACGACCGTCACGCCCGCGCTGACCAGCAGCGCGCGGGTGATGATCCCGCCTCGGAGGATCTCGGAGTACGCGTCTAACGAGAACTCCTCCGGCCAGACCACCCAGCCGCCGTTGGCGATGACGTCCTGCGGGCGGGCCAGGCTGGTCGCCAGGACCGTCCACAGCGGGAAGACCACCAGGGCGACCACCACGGTCAGCGCGACCGCCTTGGCGACGCGCACGGCGGGGGAGGGACGGCCCATCCAGGCCGGCGCGAGTGCTCTGCTCATGCCTTGTACACCCCTTGCTCGCCCAGTCGGTGCGCGACCTTGTTGGCGGTGTAGATGAGCACCACGCCGATCACGCCCTTGAACAACCCGACCGCGGCGGCGTAGCCGAAGTCGCCGTTCGCGAAGCCGGTGTAGTAGACGAACGTCTCCAGCACCTCGCCCGTCTCGGGGCCCACCGACTGGCGCTGGAGGAAGAACTGCTCGAACCCGATGGACAGGAACTCGCCCAGCCGCAGCACCAGCAGCAGCACGATCACCGGCCGGATCGCGGGCAGCGTCACGTGCCACAGCCGACGCCACCAGCCCGCGCCGTCCAGCGCCGCCGCCTCGTACTGCTGCTCGTCCACCTGCGACAGCGCGGCCAGGAAGATGATCGTGGCCCAGCCGCACTCCTTCCAGACCAGCTGCGCGACCACCAGCGGCCCGTAGGCGTCGGGGTTGCCGATGACCGAGATGCCGCCCACGCCCAGGGTGGACAGCCACCCGTTGACCACGCCCGCGCCGCCCAGCATCTGCTGGAACAGCGCGATCACGATCACCCACGACAGGAAGTGCGGCAGGTAGACCACGCTCTGCACGAACCGCCGGATGGTGTCACCCACGATGCTGTTGAGCAGCAGTGCGAGCGCCAGCGGCGCGGGGAAGAAGAACACCAGCTGCAGCACCGCGATGACCACGGTGTTCCTCACGGCGTTCCAGAAGGCCGGATCGCCGAACATGCGCTCGAAGTGCGCCAGGCCGACCCACCGGCTGCCCCCGACGCCGAGGAACGGCACGTACTCCTGGAACGCGAGCACGTTGCCGAACAGCGCGCCGTAGTGGAAGACCAGGAAGTACGCCAGACCCGGCGCCGCGACGGCCAACAGCACCCGGTTGGCCAGGATGCGGCGCAGGTGGCCTGGGCGCGACCGGCTCTTCCGGGCGTGGTCGCGTGCCTCGTCGGTCGGAGGACCGCTCCTGCCGGCGCCACCGCGGACCCGCGTCATGCTCACAGCGAACGCCTCTCTCGCGGTGCCGAACCGAAACGGAATGGTCACAAAGTAAACCGCTTACATACCAACGTCAACAACCGTTCGGTACCAGGTACCGGACCGTATGGCTTCTGAATCGGGGATTCCTTCGACCGACATCGTTGTCTACGAAGAACGCGGGCCTCTAGAGTGGCGTCGGAAGGTAACCGTTTACACAAGCTTTCGTAGATCTGTCGAGAGGAGTCAGCACTGTGCCACGGCGACCCGTCGCGGTCTTCGCCCTCGCCTCGTGGGCCCGCCGCGACGTCTTCCCTGCCGACCTCATCACCCGGTTGCGGCACCTGGTCGACATCGACCCGGACACGACCTTCACCTCGTTCCGGGACCCGGACGCCGCGACGGTCCTGGCCGAGGCCGACGTGCTGATCACCGGGTGGGGCGGCCCGTTCATCGACCTCGACGTACTGGTCGCCGCGCCGAGGTTGCGCGTCGTCGTCCACGCCGCCGGCACCGTGAAGAACCGACTGGACCCCGTCGTCTTCGAACGCGGCGTCATCGTGTCCTCCGCAGCCGGGGTCAACGCGGTCCCGGTGGCCGACTACACCATGGCCATGCTGGTCCTGGGCGCGAAGCAGGCGTTCAGCCGCGCCGAGCGGTACGCCACCGCCGTCGAGGGCGCGCCCCGCGACTGGCTGTCCGGGGACGGCACGGGACTGCACGACTGCACCGTCGGGGTCGTCGGCGCCTCCAGGATCGGGCGGCTCGTGCTGGACCGGTTGCGGTCGTTCGACGTCGAGGTGTTGCTCTACGACCCGTACGTGACCGCCGCCGAGGCCGCGAGCCTCGGCGCGGAGCGCGTGGGCATGGACGACCTGTGCCGCCGCAGCGACCTCGTCACCGTGCACGCCCCGGCCCTTCCCGAGACCCGCCACCTCCTCGACGGCCGCCGCCTGGACCTGCTGCCCGCGGGTGCGGTCGTGATCAACACGGCCCGCGGCTCGCTGGTCGACACCGAGGCGCTGACGCGGGTGTGCCGGACCGGCGCGGTCTCCGCCATCCTCGACGTCACCGAACCGGAGCCACTGCCACCGGGGCACCCCCTGTTCGCCCTGCCCAACGTCCTGATCACCCCGCACCTGGCCGGCGCGCAGGGCCGCGAGCTGCGCCGGCTGGGCGAGTTCGCGGTCGCGGAAGTGGACCGGTACCTCAAGGGCGCACCGCTGCTCGGACAGGTGGAGCCCGCGCGCCTCCCGTACATCGCTTGAGACCGTGGGAGCCCGTCCGTCCGAACGAATAGAGGTGGTGTGACCGTGACGTGGCGGTTCGCGGTGAGCACGCTCGGCATGCCGGGCACTCCGGTGCGGGACAGCGCGCGGGTGGCGGCGGAGCACGGCTGCCACGGCCTGGAGATCCGAGTTCATCCGGACGAGGAAGTGCGCCTCGGCCTGCCACCCTCGCGAACGGCCGACCTGCGCGCACAGGTCGAGGACGCGGGGTTGGAGGTCGCCTGCCTGGCCGGCTACGCCAAGGTCTGCGCGCCAGGCCCGGACGAGCCGGTGGTCACCGAGCTGCGCGACCTCGTCGCCCTGGCGTCCGGGCTCGGCGCTCCCGCGGTGCGGGTGTTCCCCGGCGGGGCGGCCGGTGAGGTCGGTCCGGCGTTGGACCGGATCGGCGCGGTCCTGCCCGACCTGCGCGACAGCGGTGTCCGGCTGCTGGTCGAGACCCATGACTCCCACCCGACCGGCGAGGAGGCGTTGCGGCTGGTCGAGCCGTTCGAGGACCCGGAGCTGGTCGCCGTGCTGTGGGACGCGGTGCACCCGTGGCGGGCGGGGGAGCGGCCTGCCCGGACCAGGCAGGTGCTGGGCGAGAGCCTCGGCTACTTCCAGGTCAAGGACGTGGCGGCGGGCGAGCCCACACCGGTGCCGCCGGGTGAGGGTGCGGTGCCGCTGGAGGAGTGCGGGGAGTCGCTGCGATCGTGGTCGGGCTGGATCTCCCTGGAGTGGGAACGTGCGTGGTACCTCGGCATCCCCGAGGTCCCGGCGGCGCTCAGCGCCGCCGGGACCTGGTTCGAGACGTGGCGTCCCCGTGACTGACACGTCTACCTGGGCTGGTAGGTGATGTTCGGTCGGGGTGGGGTGGCCATGCCCGCGCCGATGAAGTAGTCGACGTGGTGGGACTGGATGTAGCCCTTGAGGGTCATGGCGTTGCGGTAGGCGGGGTTGTGGGCCAGCGTGTAGAGCCTGGTGTTGCTGGGCCGGTCGGTGGTGAAGATGATCAGCTCGTTGAAGGCGGCGTTGGTGTAGAGGACTTCTTCGCGCCAGTCGCCGTGGATGTCGCCCTGGAGGACGGGGGAGTTGCCCTGGGCGGCGTCGACCGCGCCGTAGTTACCGGTGGTGAGCAGGCGGGGGACCCTGCTGGTGGTAGTGGGGTTGTTCGGGTCCCACTTCTCGAACTTGCCGTCGTTGAGCAGTTCCATGGTGGTGTCGCCGTCCCAGTACAGGCCGAGCTGCGGCCAGGGCTGCAGCGACGAGTCGGACTGGGTGAGCCGGTTGGTGGGCGCGTTGTAGAGGCCGTCGAAGGACCAGACCTCCATGCCGGGGTGGCGGGGGTCGACGTCGCCGACCATGCCGCGGCCCACGTCCACGACACCTGAGCCGGTGTGCCGCCAGATGATGCTGCCGTTGGCGGCGTTGTAGTAGTACTCGCGCAGGCCGCTGGGGTTGTTCTGCTGGACGCCGTAGCCCTCCAGGCCGGGGCGGCTGGGGTCCATGTCGGTGATGTGGAAGCGGTCGCCGTGGATGACGCCCTGCGGTCCGAGGGAGTAGCGCAGGCGGCCGTCGCCGTTGAGCACGAACCCGATCTCGGCGATCTCGTCGCGGCCGTCGCCGTCCACGTCGATGATGCGGGTGTTGTGGCCGTCGGGCAGGTCCTGGTTGCCGCGCAGGAACTTCCACTGCATCGTCAACGCGCTGCCGGTGAACCGCCAGGCGGCGAACATGAGGTTGAAGTCGCCGTCGCCGATGCGGTTCTTCATGAACGCGACCAGGCTGGGGTTGACGCCGTCGAGGTAGCCGACGCCGAAGCGGGCGTACATCGGGCCGTCGGCGAGGTAGTCGGTCGGCACGGGGGCGGTGGCGCGGGGCGCGCCGGTCATGCCGTCGAGGATGGCGATGTGCTGGCGGTTGTTGTCGCTGTCGCTGAACCTGACGCCGTTGCCGAAGGTGACGCCGTTGGCGATGCGCACGGCGACCTCGGCGCGGCCGTCGCTGTCGAGGTCCTGGACGGTGACGCCGTCGTTGTGCCCGACGTTGATGGTCGAGGAGCCGCCCTCGATGTTGTTCTGGTTGGTGCTGTTGGGGCCCATGTCGACCTGCCAGAGGAACCGGCCGTCACGGCGGTAGGCCTCGATCTTCTGCGGCGAGGTCTGCCGGTCCAGCACGTAGTCGTACTCGCCGTCACCGTCCAGGTCGCCGACCCAGAGGAACTTGACCGCGCCGCCCGCGCGCAGCGGCACGCGGACCACCGGCTCGGTCGCGGCGTTGGCGCGCAGCGTGAACGCGCCGCTGGGCGCCTGCTCGACACCGCCCACCACCGGGCGGACGCGGTAGCTGTTGGCCTGCGAGAGGTTCGCGGTGGAGTCGACGTAGTTCGTGCCGCCGGTCAGCACGGACGGGTTGAGCTTGACCTCCGCGCCGCCGCCGGTGGAGCGGTAGACGTTGAACCCGATCCCGGCCGGGTCGAGACCCAGCAGCCGCCAGCTGACCAGCACCTGGCTGCTGCCGGACCGCACGGCGACCACGCCGCGGCCCAGGCTCTCCATCTTGCGACCCTCACCGGGCGGGGTGGTCCCGTCGTCGGCCTTGACCATCCGCCACTGCTGGTTGACCCCGCCGTTGTCGGTGTACTGCGAGATGCGGCCACCATCGGCGGTGGACCGCTCCCACACGTCCATCGCCTTGCCGCTGTGCCGGTTGACCAGCTTGACGTGGCCGCTGTCGGTGTCCAGCACCTGCCACTGCTGGTTGGCGGCGCCGGTGTCGGGCCACTGGACCAGCTGGGCGCCGTCGGCGGTGGACCAGTCCAGCACGTCGATCACCTTGCCGGAGTGGCGGGCCTTGAGCCGGTAGTAGCCGCCGCCCGAGGAGACGAACTGGAACTGCTGGTTGGCCTGGGAGAGCGGCGTCCACTGCTGGACGCAGGCGCGGTCGGCGGTGGACTGCTCGCACACGTCGATCGCCTTGCCGCTGTGCCGCGAGACGAGCTGGTACCAGGCGTTGGTGTCGATGGTCGCGGCGGCGGCCGGCGTCGAGGCGACCGCCGTGACGACGCCTGCGACGACGACCAAGGCGGTCGCCAGCACGGTGGCACGCCATCGCCGGCGCACCGGGTTCGGGTGGATCACGGAGCTTCCTCTCGGTGGTGGGACCTGTTCGCGGGGCGGGTGTCAGTACCCGGTCGGCATCCGGGTGGTGAGCCCGCCGGGCAGCGTGATCGGACTGGACGTGACGGTGGCGGTGGCCGCGCCCAGGCCGTTGCAGGTGGCGCGGAGGGTGAGCGTTCCGGCGGTGCGGGTGGCCCGGACGAACACCCGGTTGATGCCCGCTTCGGTGTCCACGTAGGGCTTGCGGACGCTGCCGGGCTTGCCGGGGTTGAAGCCGCCGAGGAACTGGCCGGGGCCGGTGAGGGCGAAGTCGACCCTGGCCAGGTGGGTGGGCATCCGCCGCCCCTGGGCGTCGACGGCTTCGACGTCGAAGAACGCGATGTCACTGCCGTCGGCGAGCATCCCGCCCGGCGCCGTGTGGGCCGTTGACGTAGACCGTCGCGGCCTGGCGGACACCCTCGAACTCGATCAGCACCTTCGACCCCACCTGCTCGGCGGGCAACGTGAAACGCTTGCGGTACCAGGTGATCTGCATGGCCACCGCGGACTCACCCGAGCTGGTGATGTGGTTGTCGAACGCGTCCACGTCGTTGTACGTGCGCGGCACGCTCACCTTGGTCCAGGCCGAGTCGTCCAACGACGGCGACTGCGCGTTCGGCACGTCCCGCTGGGCGAACCGCCAGAACGGGTTCATGTTGTACACCGTCCGGCTCGACGGCGTGGCCGCCGACGCCTCGGCCACGGTTCCCAGCACGCCCGAAGCAGCGGCCACCGCCGCGCCCATACCTGCCAGCACGGCTCGGCGACTCACCCCGCCGGGCACGTGCTCCACGGTGTTGTCCATGTGATCCATTCCCCTGGAATCGTTGGTGTGGCAGTGGATGGCGGCGGAGCGCCGTGGCGCCGAGCAGTCAGGCGACCTTCAACCGCGGTGTCGCCAGGTGCCAACCGCCGGCCAACACGTCCGATGTGGACCGAGCCGCCGCGAGGAGACACCTCTACGGGCTCTATTCGGACCCTGTGAGCGCGATTTGCCTTGTCCAGGCCGCACTATGTTTGCGCAAACATCAGGCAGCCCGGCAGGTCACACAGCCGGCGAGTGCCGGCATGGGGTTCGGCCTGCTTCGGAGATCAGAGACCGGAGCGGTAGTTGCTTCACCGGTCTTGCGTCGCGCCGATATGACGCGATTGTGGGAGTACCGCAGGTTCCTGTGTCGCCTCCTTGCGGACAGGATCGGTGAAGCTCGCCACTGGCTCGGCCTGGGAGCGCTCCCAGCGAGCCGTAGTGCGACTGCTTCGTCATCGACAGCCTGTGGAGTGGATACCGAGGCGATGTCAGCGATCGCCAGGGTGCGCTGGATCGCTCGCCGCCGTGCGCTCGAACCATGCCCTCGGCTTGCCGCGCGCAGGGTCGGTGACCGGTCGCGAGCGTCGGAGGCAGGCATCCGTCACGCGACAGGCGGGCGAAGGGTGCTCCGGGCGCCTGTCGGTCGAGCTGGTCATGTCATCACGTCGGTTTCCCGTCGTCGTTGGCGGGGTGTCCGGTTGTAGCAGCTTCGACAAACATAAAGCGCTTACTCGGTCCAGTCAACCAGTTGAGCTGGCTGGATCGACGCTTGTACTGTCACCAACGGTAAACGGTTACATCGCGCGGCTCGCCCGACGCTCATGCCCGGCGTCGTGCAGTTCGCCGAGATCCACGTTGAGGCGCACCTGGTACAGGCGGACAGTCGCCGCCTGCGGTGCCGGAGGTGATGTGGAACGTCCGTCCGCCGGGATCATGCCGCGGGGCGGGGCAGGTGGCCCCGCCCCGCGGCCCGGTTCACCGTCCGAGGGTGACTTTGAGGACGCGCTCGTTGCTGTTGTTGGGGACGCTGTCCTTGTCCCCGAGGTTGCTGGTGGTCAGCCACAGGCCGCCGTCGGCCGACGGTTCGACCGCGCGCAGCCGCCCGTAGGTGCCGTTGAGGTGTTGTTGCACGTTGACGAGCTCGCTGCCGCTGATCTCGGCCCGGTACATCCGCGCCCCGCGAAGGCAGGCGATGTAGAGCGCGTCACGGACGATGGCGATGCCGCTGCACGACCCCTCGGCCGTCGGGTAGGTGCGCTTGGGTGCGATGAAGCCCGGTTCGGCGCAGCTGCCGGAGGTGCCTTCGCAGCGGGGCCAGCCGTAGTTGCCGCCCCGGACGATCAGGTTGGTCTCGTCCATGACGCTGTTGCCGAACTCCTGTTCCCACAGCCGGCCCTGGGAGTCGAAGGCGAGCCCTTGGGGGTTGCGGTGGCCGTAGCTCCACACGGCGTTGCCGAAGGGGTTGTCGGCGGGGACGGTGCCGTCGGGGTTGATGCGCAGGACCTTGCCGGCGAGGTTGGTGCGGTCCTGTGCCCAGGTGCCGTTCTGGCCGTCGCCGGTGGCGACGTAGAGCTTGCCGTCCGGGCCGAAGCGCAGCCGGCCGCCGTTGTGGTACTTGTTGCGCGGGATGCCGGCGAGCAGCACCTGCGGGGCTCCGGTGAGCACTCCGCCGGTGTAGCGCAGGCGCACCACCCGGTTGTCGGTGGGGCTGGTGTGCATGACGTACACCCACGGATCCGCGGCGAAGTCCGGCGCGACGGCGATGCCCATGACGCCGCCCTCTCCGTCGGTGCCGGCCGCGTTGGGCACTCGGCCGATGCTCGTCTTCGCGCCCGTGGCCGGGTTGAGGCGGACGATGTCGAAGGCGTCGCGGCGGCTGTAGAGAACCTGACCGTCGGGCAGGGAGGTCAGACCCCACGGCAGGTCGGTGTCGGTGGCGGCCACCGTGACGGCGCAGATGGCGGTGGCGCAGGCGGAGCCGGTGGTCACCGCGACCGGTGCGCTCAACCCCGACCGGTTGCCCTGGGCGTCGCGTGCCCGCACCTGGTACTCGTAGCGGGTGTTCGCGGTCAGGCCGCTGTCGGTGAACGAGCCGGTCGCCGCGCCGGTGACCGAGCCGACCTGGACGCCGCCCCGCACGATCTCGTAGCCCGTGACACCGACGTTGTCGGTGGAGGGCGACCAGCGGAGGGTGACCGTGGTGCCGGCGGCGGTGGCGGTCACGCCCGTGGGCGTGGTGGGCGGCTGCGTGTCAGCCTGGCACTGCGGCACGGTGATGGTCACGGTGGGACTGGCCTGGGAGACGTTGCCCGCGGCGTCGCGGGCGTTGACGTACAGGCCCCAGGTGGCGCCTGGCACGACGGTCAGGTTCGCCGACAGGCTCGATCCGGGCACCGAGGTCATCTGCTGCCCGTCGTGGTAGATGTCGTAGAACGCCACCCCGACGTCATCGGTGGACGCCGACCACGACAACGTCACCGAAGAGCAGGTGAGGTTCGAGGTCCGGGGGTTGGCGGGCGCGGTCGGCGACGTGGTGTCGGCGCCGAGCTTCACGAGCTGCCACTGCTGGTTCGCCCCGCCGGTGTCGGGCCACTGGATGAGCTGGGCGCCGTCGGCGGTGGAGAAGTCGAGCACGTCGACCGCCTTGCCGCTGGCGCGGTTGAGCAGGCGCACGAACCCGCCGGCGGAGTCGGCCAGGCGGAACTGCTGGTTGGTCCCGTTGTGGTCGCTCCACTGGATGAGCCCGGCCCGGTCGGCGGTGGACGGGAAGTCCAACACCTTGCCGCTGTGCCGGGACTTGAGCCGGTAGTAACCACCGCCGGAGTCGACGAACTGCCACTGCTGCCACGCGCCGTCGTTGCGGGTGTACTGCGAGATCCGCGCGCCGTCGTTCGTGGCGAGGTTGTACACGTCCAGCGCCTTGCCGCTGTTGCGGTTGACCAGGACGTACGAGGCGTTGGTGTCCACCACGGCCGCCGAAGCGGCCGGAACCGGGACCACGATGCCCGCTATCGCCAGCGGCACCACCCACGCGGCTCGCAGTCGCGAGCGCCGGGCGGTGCTCTTCCTCTTCACGAAGGGCACTCGCATGGTGTTCCTCTCGGGAGGCGGAGCTGGTTCGCGCGGCGGCAGAGCACGTCGGCTCAGCGAAAAGGACACAGGAAAGCTCCAAGGGTGAAGGGGGACGTCATGACGGTGAGGACCGTGCCACCGCCACCCAGGGCCCGCTGGGGATTGACCTCAGCGGGCCGTGAGTGACTGCCGTTGCGACCCGTCACGGGGCCGGGTGATCAGACGACGGACGGCCAGCCGGCGGCGTCGTAGACCAGGCGGTTGATGCCCAGCAGTGCCGCGCCGTTGTCGGCGTAGTAGTGGTAGACCAGGAAGTCGCCGTCGGTGTCGGCGAGCACGGCCTGGTGACCGGGGCCGTGGATGCTGCCGTGCCCGGCCAGGATCTCCGTGCCGCCGCCGGAGGTCATCGCCCGGCCGTTGCGGTCCACGTAAGGGCCGCCAACACTGGTGGAGCGGCCCACCATGACGCGATAGGTGCTCTGGGCGCCGCGGCAGCAGAAGTCGAACGACACGTACTGGTAGTAGTAGGCGCCGCGCTTGACGATGAACGGCGCCTCGATCGCGCCGTTGTAGGCGATGCCGGTCATCGTGGTGCCCTGCCGCAGGCCGGTGGCGGGGTCGAGCGGGATGAGCTTGATGCCGGACCAGAACGAGCCGAAGTTCAGCCACCAGCGGCCCTGGTCGTCCACGACCAGGTTCGGGTCGATGGCGTTGAAGTTGTCGCTGGTGCGCGACTCGACCACCAGGCCGCGGTGGGTCCAGGTGCCGGAGTTGCCGCTGGGGCTGGTCGCCAGGAAGATCGCCGAGCGGTTGGAGCCGAACGTCGAGGCCGAGTAGTACATCCAGTACTGGCCGTTGCGGTAGGAGATGTCCGGCGCCCACAGGTGCCGGCTGTTGTTGGTGTAGGTGTTGGCCCACGGCGTGCCGCCGGGGAACGCCGCGCCGGCGTTGCGGAACGTGATCCGGTCCGCGGAGGTCTTCAGCGCGATGCCGTCGCCGGTGGCCGCCACCAGGTAACCACCGGTCGGGCGCTTGAGGATGGTCGGGTCGTGCACGCCGATGTCACCGGTGACGTAGCCGGGGTTGGGGTAGGCAGACCGTCCGGTGGACCAGCGCTGGTTGGGCGCACCGGTGCAGCTCCACAGGATCACCCGCGTGCCGTTGGCGGTGCCGTGGTTGAGCACGTCCAGGCACAGGTTGGACTGGGTGGCGATGATGGTGCCGTCGCCGTTGCGCCGGAACTTCTGGTTCGCCGCGCCGGTGCAGTTCCAGCTCACCAGCCGGGTTCCCGGCGCGGTGCCGAAGTTGTAGGCGTCCAGGCACCGGGTGCCGTCGAACGTCCGCATCTCGCCCGCGGCGGTGAACTCCCAGCCCTGGTTCGCCTGCCCGTTGCAGTCCCAGATCCCCACTTCCGTGCCCGGGGTGGCGTTGTTGCCCACCACGTCCAGGCAGCGACCGGACCCGGCGCCGACGAGGGGTGGACCGATGACGGCCGACGCCGTGGGCGCGCTGACCAACGTGGTCAGCAGCGCGGCTATGAGCAGGACGGCTCCGGTGAGCCGGGATCGAGCGGTCGACATGGTGCCTCCGTTGGCAACCAGGACCTGTTGTCGCTGCACGACCTCAGGTCCATGAGCAGACTTGCAGGGGTGTGGTCGGCACTGCGGATTCGACGTACGTGTGATCGAGGCGCGGCAGCTGTCCGGATCGGACTTCCGCCCGCGCAGGGAGCACGCGCTCGACGTCGCACGCCGGTCCGTGCCGGGACAGAACTCGGTGGGAGAAGGGCTATTCGACAGCCCGCGCCGGTTTTCTGCTGGTTCGACGCGTCGGGCGGTTCCGCTCGACGGCCACTACCCGGTTACGTGATGCGCGCAAAGCCATGCCTCGCCTCCTTGCGAGCTGGTCCAAGCGTGCTCCAAACCCCGGCCGGGTTCTGGGCGCGGAGGAGCGGCGTCCCGAACGTAACCCCGGTCCCCGGACGCGGCAATACTCCGTCCGCAGGAAATGTTAGCGATAACAGGCAGTGGCGGCGGGCGTGAAGGGACGGTCGACATCGACGGCGAGATCAACATGCCGTTCTCAGCTCGAAGGAAACGTGAGGTTTGCCTCAGGTGGTGACGACGCTTCGGACGACTGAAGATCCTCATCTGTTAGCGCTCACAGGCGAAGTGGGGTCGTGCGGGGCCGCCGGTCACGTCCGACCCGGCCGGTCACGACCGGCGCGGATCGATTCGGATGCCCTTGGAACTCATCGTGGTTGGTGGGCGAGAACGCTCGGGTGAGGACCGTCCTGACCGGACGGCGGTGGGATCTCACCTGACCCGCGGCGGACAAAGGTGGCGGGGACGACGGCGTGCGTGGGTGGGGACTGGTCGCCCTGGATGCGGTTGAAGATCAGTTCCGCGGCTTTGCGGCCGAGGGCGGGGACGTCCTGGCGCAGGACGGTGACGCCGGGTT
>NZ_JBHTLK010000044.1:0-38974 GCF_042678885.1 Saccharothrix hoggarensis | reverse complement strand
GGCGTGCGGGGCGAGCTGTACATCGCCGGGGCGGGCCTGGCCCGCGGCTACCTGGGCCGGCCCGCCCTGACGGCGGAGCGGTTCACCGCCGACCCGCACGGGCCGGCCGGCTCCCGGATGTACCGCACCGGCGACGTCGCGCGCCGCCTGCCGAACGGCGACCTGGTGTACCTGGGCCGCGCCGACGACCAGGTGAAGGTGCGCGGCCACCGGATCGAGCCGGGCGAGATCGAAGCGGTCCTGCGCGGCCTCGACGGTGTCGCCGAAGCCGCCGTGGTGGTCCGCGAGGACCGCCCGGGCGACCGCAGGCTCGTCGCGTACGTCGTGGGCACGGCCGAGCCGGAGGGCCTGCGCGCCGCGCTCGCCCGACGCGTGCCGGACTACATGGTGCCCGCCGCGTTCGTCACGCTCCCCGCGCTCCCGTTGACCCGCAACGGGAAGCTGGACCGCGCCGCCCTGCCCGCGCCGGACTTCGCCGAACGGGTCCGCGGCCGCGCGCCGCGCACACCCGTGGAGCGGGTCCTGTGCGAGTTGTTCGGCGAGGTGCTCGGGGTGGACGGCGTCGGCGTGGACGACGACTTCTTCGCCCTCGGCGGCCACTCGCTGCTGATCATCCGGCTGGTCGGGTTGGTCCGCGACCGGCTCGGCGCGCGGCTCGGCGTCGCGACCCTGTTCCAGGCGCCGACCGTGGCCGAGCTGGCCCCCGCCGTGGAGCACGGCGCGACCCGGCCCGCGGACGGCGGGTTCGACGTGCTGATCCCGTTGCGGTCCAAGGGTTCCCGGCCGCCGCTGTTCTGCGTGCACCCCGCGCTGGGCATCGGCTGGGTCTACTCCGGCCTGCTCCGGCACCTGCCCGCCGACCAGCCCGTCTACGCCCTGCAGGCCGCGGGGCTGGCCGACGACGGCGGCCTGCCCGGCTCGGTCGGCGAGATGGCCGAGGACTACCTGCGCCGGATCAGGGCGGTCGCGCCGCGCGGCCCGTACCGCCTGGTCGGCTGGTCGTTCGGCGGGCTGGTCGCGCACGAGCTGGCGACCCGCCTCGAACAGGAGGGCCACGAGGTCGAGCTGACCCTGATGGACTCCTACCCGCAGGCGCCGCGCGCCGACCGCGACCAGGACGGGTTCCTGCGCGGCATGCTCGCGGCCGCCGGCGTCGACCCCGAGGGCCACGACCTCACCCACGAGGCGGTCGCCGCCACGCTCGCCCGGACCGGCACCGCGTTCGGCGCGCTCGACGCGGACCGGCTGGCCGGCGTGGCCCGGGTGGCCGCCAACAACGCCCGGCTCGCCGACGCGTTCACGCCCGGCGCCTACCGGGGCGACGTCCGGTTCTTCCAGGCCACCGCCGGGCGCGGACCCGACGCGCCGGACGTCACCGCCTGGCGGGACGCCGTGACCGGGCGGATCGACGTCCACCCGGTCGACTGCGCGCACGACGACATGACCCAGCCCCGACCACTGGCCCGGATCGCCGAGGTCCTGACCGCTCGCACGCCGCACCGCACCGCAGACCTATCCGAGAGGTGAGAGATGGACTACGCGATCCACGCGGAGGGACTCCGCAAGCGCTACGGCGACACCGAGGCCGTCGCCGGCGTCGACCTGGCCGTGCCCGCCGGGACGATCATGGGCGTGCTCGGGCCGAACGGCGCGGGCAAGACCACCACCGTGCGCATGCTCGCCACGCTCCTGCGGCCCGACGCGGGCCGCGCCACGGTGGCCGGCTACGACGTCGTCACGCAGGCCAAGGAGGTCCGCGGCAAGATCGGCCTCACCGGCCAGTACGCCGCCGTGGACCAGAAGCTGACCGGCCGCGAGAACCTGCACCTGATCGGCGTGCTGCACCGGCTCGGCCGGCGCGGCGCGGGGGCCAGGGCCGAGGAGCTGCTGGCCCGGTTCGACCTGACCGAGGCCGCCGACCGGCTCAGCGGCACCTACTCGGGCGGCATGCGCCGCCGCCTCGACCTCGCGGCCAGCCTGCTCGCCGACCCCGCCGTGCTCTTCCTGGACGAGCCCACCACGGGCCTCGACCCGGTCAGCAGGCTGGACCTGTGGGCGATGATCCGCGCCGAGGTCGACCGCGGCCTGACCGTGCTGCTCACCACCCAGTACCTCGAAGAGGCCGACCAGCTCGCCGACCGCGTCGCCGTGGTCGACAAGGGCGTCGTCATCGCCGACGGCACGCCGCAGGAGCTGAAGCGCAAGGTCGGCCACGACCGGCTGGACGTCACCGTGGCGCACGCCGCCGACGGCCTCGTGGTCGCCGACGCGTTCACCCGCGCCATCTCGTCCACGTCCTCGGTCTCGCCCGACGGCCTCACCGTGTCGCTCACCCTGACCGGCGACTCCACCGTCTCCGCCGCGGTGTCCGCACTGCACGGCGCCGGCGTCGACCTCGTCGACCTCGCCGTGCGCAGGCCCACCCTCGACGATGTGTTCATCGCCCTCACCGGCGCCCCGCGTGGCGTCGACGAGGTCTCCCGAGAGAAGAGCACGGCATGAACGCGGTCCTCACCGACTGGAGCGCCCTCGTCGGGCGCCACCTGCTGCACCTCCGGCGGATGCCGGACAAGCTCGTCAGCGCCACCGTCCTGCCCATGGTGTTCGTGGTCCTGTTCGGCGTGCTGTTCGGCAGCGCGATCACCATCCCCGGCGGCGACTACGGCGAGTTCATCATGGCCGGCATCTTCACCCAGGTCATGATCACCGCCGTCCCGAACACGGCCCTCGGCACGCTGGAAGACCTCGGCAACGGCCTGGTGGACCGGTTCCGCTCGCTGCCGATGTCGCCGTCGGCCGTGCTGGTCGGCCGCACGGTCGGCGACACCGCGCTGCGCGCCGTCACCTGCGTCGCCATGACCGCCGTCGGCTACGCCATCGGCTGGCGCCTGGAAGGCGGCGTGCTCGCCGCCATCGCCGGGTTCGGCGTGCTGCTGCTGTTCGGCTTCACGATGGCGTGGCTGGGCGCGCTGCTCGGCATGAAGGTGAAGAGCCCCGAGGCCGCCGCCTCGCTGCCGTCGCTGCTGCTGATGCCGCTCATGTTCCTGTCCAGCGCGTACGTCCCGCTCGGCGGCCTGCCCGCGTGGCTGCGCGCCATCGCCGAGTGGAACCCGATCAGCGCCGTCGCGAGCGCCTGCCGGGCGCTGTGGGGCAACCCGGCCGCCGCGGGCGACAGCTTCGCCGCCCGCAACCCGATCCCGCTGGCCCTGGCGTGGCTCGCCCTGGCGCTGCTGGTCATCGTGCCGCTCGCGGTCCGCAAGTACCGCTCGGCCACCGTCTGACGCGGACGCCGGGACGCGCCACCTCGCGTCCCGTCCCGTCCACGCCTGCCCGAGATCTGCCTCCAGGAGGGGGAGTCATGACGACCACGTCTCCGCTCGCCCGACGAACCCCGGGCGGCCCGTCATGAGCGAGGTGCTGTTCGCGCCGCTGTTCATCGGCGGCACCCTGCTGGCCGTCGCGGTGCTGGCCGCGCTGGCCCGCAAGCTGCTCGGCCTGCGGGTCGGCGTGACCAGGACGCTCATGGCGGGCGGGCTCGGCCTGATCGCCGAGACGGTGTTCGGCGTGGCCGTGCGGCCGACCGGCAACCAGCCCGTCCTGATCACCATCCAGATAGGCGTCGCCCTGACGGTGGCGGTCATGTTCCTCGTGGCCGCCGAGGCGGTCGCGCCGACCGGCTCGCTCGGCTGGCCGACCGACTGGGTGAAGGGCCTCCGCAGCCGGATCTCCCGCACCCGGCGGTACTCGCGGATCACCGGCATCGCGGTCCGCCACGGCCTCGGCCCCTACCTGCGGGGAACGCGCACCCGCGCCCGCTCGGGGCCGCGCCGGCCCGCCCGGTCGCTGCGCCTGGCGCTCGAAGAGGGCGGCGTCACGTTCGTCAAGCTGGGCCAGCTCATGGCGACCCGCAGCGACCTGCTGCCGCCGGAGTTCGTGTCCGAGCTGTCCCGCCTGCACAGCCACGTCACACCGGTCGGCTGGGACGAGATCGGCGACCTGCTCGAAGAGGAGCTGGGCCGTCCGGTGCACGAGGTGTTCGCGTCGTTCGAGGAGCGGCCGATGGCCGCCGCCGCGATCGCCCAGGTGCACCGCGCCCGCCTGCTCGACGGCACGGACGTGGTGGTGAAGATCCAGCGGCCCGGCATCCGCGCCGTCGTCACCCGCGACCTCGACATCCTGTCCCGGCTCGCCCGCACGCTCGAGGCCCGCACCCGCTGGGGCGCCGCGATCGGCATCCGCGAGCTGGCCACGGGCTTCTCCGGCGCGCTGCGCGAGGAACTGGACTTCCGGGTGGAGGTCCGCAACACCCTCGCCGTGAGCGCGGGCCGGTCCGGCGACACCGACGTCGTGCTCCCCACCCTGCACGAGCGGCTGTGCACCGAGCGCGTCATGGTGCTCGACCGGCTGGACGGCACGCCCCTGGGCGAGGCCACCGGGCTGCGCGACCTCGACCCGGCCAAGCGGCAGGAGCTGGCGCGCGACCTGCTGGGCTGCGTGCTGCGGCAGATCCTCGTGGACGGCGTGTTCCACGCCGACCCGCACCCCGGCAACGTCCTCGTGCTGTCCGACGGCCGCCTCGCCCTGCTCGACTACGGCTCCGTCGGCCGGCTCGACACCGCGGTCCGGTCGGCGTTGCAGCGGTTGCTGTTCGCCGCGAACACCGGCGACGCGGCGGCGCTGCGCGACGCGCTGCTGGAGCTGGCCGTGCCCGCCGAGGAGGTCGACGAGACCAAGCTGGAACGCGCGCTCGGCCAGTTCATGGCGCTGCACCTGGCCGGCTCCACCGGCCCCAACCTCGAGGTCTTCACCGCGCTGCTGCGGCTCACGGCCAAGTTCGGCCTGGTCGTGCCGCCGGAGGTGGCCGCGGTGTTCCGCTGCCTGATCACGCTGGACGGCACCCTCGCGTGCGTCGCCCAGCCGTTCGACCTGATGACCGAGGCGCGCACGTGCGCGTCCAAGATCTTCTCCGACCGGTTCACGGCCTCGTCGCTGCGCCGCTCGGTGGCCGACGAGGCGCTGGCGCTGCTGCCGATGCTGCGCAAGCTGCCGCGCCGGCTCGACCGGATCACCGGCGCGCTGGAGCGCGGCCAGTTCTCGGTGCGCGTCCGGCTGCTGTCCGACGACGGCGACCGGCAGGCCGTGACCGCGATGCTGGACCAGGTGACCACGGCGTTCCTCGGCGCGGCGACAGGCGTGATGGCGGTGCTGCTGATGAGCACCGACGGGGGACCGGACATCACCGCCGACGTCTCGTTGTTCCAGGTCATCGGCTACAACCTGCTCGTGCTGAGCAGCGTGCTCGTGCTCCGCGTGCTGTTCACGATGGTCCGCCGAACCCGGTGACCACCCGTGACGACGCCCCGACGTGCAGCAACGTGCAGACGTGACGTTCGGTCACCGGTCGGCGACGCCAGCGCCCTATCCTGGGCCTGGGCGGCGCGCTGCGCGGCGCCGCGACGAAGGGGATTTCATGCACGGACGTCCGGCGACCTCGATCGGCACGACGAGCGCCACCGGCACTCCCTGGTTCGGCTACGGGACCGCGGTGTGGGCGTTCGCCTTCGCCGTCCTGCACGTGTACTGGGCGTTCGGGGGCGGGTTCGGGCTGCCCGAGGGCTTCTCGGTGCCCGACCACACGCTCCTGCTGATCATCGACATCGTCGCCGTGCCGCTGTGCGTGGCGGGCGGCGTGCTGGGCCTGGCCCTGATCCGGCCGTGGGGGCTGCGGTTGCGGCGGTGGATGCGGCTGGCGGCGGCGTGGGGCATGTGCGCGCTGTGCCTGGTGCACTCGGTGCCGACCGTGGTCCAGGCGGCGGTCGTGCTGGCCCGCGGCGAGCAGGACACCCTGTCCACGCCGGAGAAGTTCAGCCTGTTCGGTTACGAGCCCTACTGGTTCGTGGGTGGCGTCCTGGTCGGTCTGGCGGCGCTCGTGCACCAGCGGAACACCCGGTCGACGGCGAAAGGCGTGGAATGACCCCCAGTCTGCTGGACCAGGTGCTGCCCGAGTGGCAGTTCGACGAGCGGCACGAGCTGGACGCGCGGGGTGACACCGACGTGCTGGCCGCGATCGAGCGCGTCACGTGGTCGGAGGTGCCGCTGTTCCGGGCGCTGCTGTTCCTCGGCTCGCTCGGCCGCACCAGGATGCCCCCGGACCGCCCCTTCCTCGCCGACCTCACCAGCGGCGGCTTCACCGTCCTCGGCCGCGGCCCGGACGAGGTCGTGATCGGCGCCGCCGTCCGCACCACCGACCCCGCCGGCTCCGTGGCCCTCGGCTCCGACCCGGCCGAGGCCGCCGAGATCTTCCGCAACGTCACCGACCCCGGCCACTACAAGGTCGCGTTCAACTTCCGCCGCGCCGGCGGAGCCGTCCGCACGGAGACCCGCGTGCTGGCCACGGACGAGGCGACACGCCGCAGGTTCACCCGCTACTGGCTCCTGATCCGCCTGCCCAGCGGCCTGATCCGGGCCGAGTGGCTGCGCGCGGCCCGCCGACGCGCCCTCACCGCGCCGGCCTAGCCCCACGCCCTTCCCGAACACCGCGGACGTCCCACGTCCGCGGTGTTCGCGCGCGCCCGCGACGGGGTGCCCGACCGGGGTGCAGGTTGCGGCAGGCGCGGTCTGGAAGTGGCTCCACGACTCGATAATCGGTCCCGGTGGCAAGCCGGCTGCCCGGCTCCGCGCGGGCGATCCCGTCGCCGGGCCCGGACCAGCATCGACCAGTTCGAGGGTGGACAACCATGCCAGAGACCGCACACGTGACGCCGCACCTCGAAGATCACGCGCCGGGACCGGCCGCGTTGGTCGAGCTGCTGACACCGGCCCAGCGGACGTCCGTGCTGTCCGACTGGAACGACACGGATCACCCGGCGCCGACCGAGGACCTGGCCCGGCTCTTCCAGCGCCAGGCCGCCGCGACGCCGCACGACACGGCCGTCGTCTGCCACGGCGACGCACTGTCCTTCGCGGACCTCAACGCCCGCGCGAACCGCCTGGCCCGCCTGCTCGTCGCGCACGGCGCGAAGCCGGAAACGTTGGTGGCGCTGGCACTGCCGCGCTCGGCCGACTTCGTGGTCGCGCTGCTCGCCGTGCTGAAGGCCGGCGCCGCGTACCTCCCGGTGGACATCGGCTACCCCGCCGAGCGGATCGCGTACCTCCTCGGCGACGCGAGCCCGGCCCTCCTGCTCACGTCGACCGCCGTCGCCGACCAGCTCCCGGAAGCGCACGACGGCGAGGTGCTCGTCCTCGACGACCCGGCCGTCGTGGACGCGCTCGCCGACCAACCCGGCGGCGACCTCGACGTCACCGCGGACCCCCTGCACCCCGCGTACGTCATCTACACGTCCGGCTCGACGGGCAAGCCGAAGGGCGTCGTCGTCTGCCACGGCGGCCTCACGAACCTGTACCTCAACTACCGGCTCAACGTCTTCGACCCGGTCGCCCACGGCGGACGGCTGCGGCTGCTGCACTCGGCGTCGTTCTCCTTCGACGCCTCGCTCAGCCCGATCGCGGGCATGGTCGCGGGCCACGAGCTGCACCTGCTGGACGACGACACCCGCCGGGACGCGGACGCCGTCGCCGAGTACATCGCCGAGCACCACGTCGACTACCTCGACCTCACCCCGACCTACTTCCACCAGCTGGCGTCCGTCGGCGTCCTCGACCCGCGCCGCCACGTGCCGGGCGCGATCAACCTGGGCGGCGAGGCCGTGCCGCAGGCGTTGTGGACGGACCTGGGCGCGCGGACCGACGTGGTCGGCTTCAACACGTACGGCCCGACGGAGTGCACGGTCGACGCGTTGTTCTGGCGGATCGCGGACAGCGCCACGCCGCTGATCGGCAAGCCGATCCGCAACACCCGCCTGTACGTGCTGGACGCGTCCCTGCGCGCCGTGCCGCCCGGCGTGACGGGTGAGCTGTACCTCGCCGGCGTCGGCGTGGCCCGCGGCTACCTGAACCGCCCGGGGCTGACCGCCGACCGGTTCGTCGCGGACCCGTTCGGCCCGCCCGGCAGCCGCATGTACCGCACCGGTGACCTGGTGAGCTGGACCGAGGACGGCACGCTCGACTTCACCGGCCGCGCCGACGACCAGGTGAAGATCCGCGGCTTCCGGATCGAGCTGGGCGAGATCGAGAACGTCCTGACCACGCACCCGGACGTGGCGCACGCCGCCGTCGTGGTGCGCGAGGACCGTCCGGGCGCCAAGCAGCTCGTCGCGTACGTCACGGCGGAGCCGGGCGGCTCGCTGCCGGACGCGGCGGTGCTGCGCAAGCACGTGGGCGAGGTGCTGCCGGAGCACATGGTGCCCGCCGCCGTCGTCGCCCTCGACGTGCTGCCGCTGACCCCGAACGGCAAGCTGGACCGCGCCGCCCTGCCCGTCCCCGACCTCGCCGTCACGACGAGCGCGGCCGAGCCGAGGACACCGCGCGAAGCCCTGCTGTGCGGGCTGTTCGCCGAGGTGCTCGGCCTGCAGAGGGTCGGGGTGGACGACAGCTTCTTCGACCTGGGCGGCGACAGCATCGTCGCGATCCAGCTGGTGAGCCGGGCCCGCCGGGCCGGTCTGCGGTTCAGCTCGCGCGACGTGTTCCAGCGCAAGACGGCCGAGGGGCTGGCCACGGTGGCGGTGGCCGCCGAGCAGGCGGTGGCCGAGCGCCCGGAGACCCGCGTCGGCCCCGTCACGCCGACGCCGATCATGCACTGGCTGCGCGAGTGGTCGGCCCCCAGCACGCGGTACAACCAGTCGATCCTCGTGCGGGTGCCCGCCGACCTCGGCCACGACCGGCTCGTCACGGCCGTCGGCGCGCTGCTGGACCGGCACGACGCCCTGCGCATGCGGGTGCTCCACACGCCCGGCACGGCCGGGCTGACCGCCGAGATCCCGCCCGCCGACGCCGTCACCGCGGCCGACCACGTGCGCCGGGTGGACGTCTCCGGCATCGCGGATGACCGGTGGGACGCCGTGGTCGCCGAGTGGACCGACCGGGCGGAACGGGAACTCGACCTGGCGGCGGGCGAGCTGCTGCGGGCCGTGTGGTTCGACGCGGGCCCCGAGCGGTCGGGCCGGTTGTTGCTGCTGGTGCACCACATCGTCGTGGACGGCGTGTCGTGGCGCATCCTGCTCGGCGACCTCACCGCCGCCTGGCAGGCGCTCGACCGGGGCGACCGGCCCGCGCTGGAACCGGTGCCCACGTCGTTCCGGGGCTGGGCCGAGCGGTTGGCCGGGCACGCGAACGACCCGGCCCGCGCCGCCGAACTCCCGCTGTGGACGGAGATCCTCGCGGGTTCCGGCGCGACCGAACCCGCGCTCACGGCCCGGCCGCTGGACCCGGCGCGCGACGTGGCCGCGACCCTGCGCACGCTGACCGTCGACCTGCCCGCCGACCGGACCGCGCCCCTGCTGACCACCCTGCCCGCCGCGTTCCACGCGGGCGTCAACGACGTGCTGCTGGCCGCGTTCACGCTCGCGGTGGTGGACTGGCGGCGTCGGCGCCGGGGCGCCGGCGGCGCCGACGTGCTGATCGACGTCGAGGGCCACGGCCGCGAGGACGTCCTGGACGGCGTCGACCTGTCCCGCACGGTCGGCTGGTTCACCAGCGTCTTCCCGGTCCGCCTCGACGCGGGCGAGACCGACCTGGCGCGTGTCGCGGCGGGCGGCGACGGCGCCGCCAAGGCCGTCAAGCGGGTCAAGGAGCAGCTGGCGGCGTTGCCGGACAAGGGGATCGGCTTCGGCCTGCTGCGCTACCTCAACCCCGCGACGGGACCGGCGCTGGCCGCGTTCCCCGAGCCCGAGGTGTGCTTCAACTACCTCGGCCGCTTCCCGGTCGACGCGGACGCCGACTGGACCATGACGGGCGGCCAGGACGTGCTGGACAACGGCATGGACCCGGCGCTGCCGCTGCCGTACGCGCTGGAAGTCAACGCGATGACCCGCGACCACGCGGACGGGCCGCGGTTGAGCGCCACCTGGTCGTGGGCCGGGGAGGCGTTGTCGGAGGACGAGGTCGCCGACCTCGCCGCGTCGTGGTTCGCCGCGCTGGACGCGCTGGTGACCCGCGCCGGCACGGGCGGCCGCACGCCCTCGGACTTCCCGCTGGTCGCGTTGTCGCAGGACGAGGTCGAGCGGCTGGAAGCGGACGTGCCCGCGCTGGACGACGTGCTGCCGCTGTCGCCGTTGCAGGAGGGCCTGCTGTTCCACACCCTCTACGACGAGGGCGGGCTCGACGTCTACGTCGGGCAGACCGTGATCGACCTCGACGGCGAGGTGGACGCGGCCGCCCTGCGCGCCGCCTGCCAGGCGCTGCTGGACCGGCACCCGACCCTGCGCGCCGGGTTCCGGCACACCGACGCGGGCGTGCCCGTGCAGTTCGTGCCAAGCGCCGTCGAGCTGCCGTGGCACGAGGTCAACCTGTCCACCATGGACGCCAAGGCGCACGACGAGGTGCTGGCCGCGCTGCTGGCCCAGGACCAGCGCACCGGCTTCGACCCGGCCCGCCCGCCGCTGCTGCGCGGCACCCTGATCCACCTCGCGCCCACCAGGCACCGGCTGCTCCTGACCAGCCACCACATCCTGATGGACGGCTGGTCCACCCCGCTGATCACCCGCGACCTCCTCGCGCTGTACGCGGGGGAGGGCGCCACCCTGCCGCCGGCCGGGCGCTATCGCGACCACCTGGCGTGGCTGGCCGCGCAGGACCGGCGGGCGGCCGAGGAGGCGTGGCGCACGGCGTTGGCCGGCGTGGAGGAGCCGACCCGGATCGCGCCCGAGGCGGCCGGACGGGCGGCCGTGCTGCCCGAGCAGATCACCACCGAGCTGTCCGCCGACCTCACCGCGCGGCTGCGCGGTCGCATCCGCGGGCACGGCCTCACCGTCAACACCGTGCTGCAGGGGCTGTGGGGCCTGCTCCTGGGCCGCCTCACCGGCCGCACGGACGTCGTCTTCGGCACGACGGTGTCCGGCCGCCCGCCGGAGCTGCCCGGCGTCGAGGACATGGTGGGCCTGTTCATCAACACGCTGCCGGTCCGGGTCGCGGTCGACCCGCGCGAGTCGCTGGTCGAGCTGCTGGTCCGCGTGCAGGACGAGCAGGCGGCGCTGATGCCGCACCAGCACCTCGGCCTGACCGACATCCAGCGGCTCGCCGGCGTCGGCGAGCTGTTCGACACCACCACGATGGTGGAGAACTACCCGTTCGAGGCGCAGTCCGGCCCGGCCGGCACGCCGCGCGTCACGCGGGTGGAGGACCGCGACACCAGCCACTACCCGCTGGCCGTCGTGCTCACGCCGGGCGACCGGCTGCGGGTGCGGCTGGACTACCGGTCCGACGTCGTCGACGCCGACACCGTGCACGCCGTGCTGCGGCGGTTCCTGCGGCTGGTCGACGTCCTGGTCGAGGCCGGCGGGACCCCGGTCGGGCGGCTCGACGTGCTCGACCCCGCGGAACGCCGGCTGGTGCTGGAGGAGTGGAACGACACGGCGGCCGACGTGGGCGCGGCCACCGTGCCCGAGCTGTTCGCCGCGCGGGTGCGGTGGGACGGGTCCGCGCCGGCCGTGCTGTGCGGCGACGAGGAGATCTCGTACGCCGAGCTGGACGACCGCGCCGCCCGCCTGGCGCGCCTCCTGACCGACCGCGGCATCGGCCCGGAGCGGTTCGTGGCGGTGGCCGTGCCGAGGTCCGTCGACATGGTGGTCGCGCTGGTCGCCGTGCTGAAGGCGGGCGCGGCGTACCTGCCCGTCGACCCCGACTACCCGCGCGACCGCATCGCCTACATGCTCGACGACGCCCGGCCCGCCCTGGTGCTCACCACGTCGGCCGTCGCGGACCGGCTGCCGGACGGCGCGGCGACCCTGCTGCTGGACGACCCGGCCACGCTCGCCCTGCGCCACACCGCCGAACCCGCCGAGAACCCCGACGTGCGTCCCGCGCACCCCGCGTACCTGATCTACACGTCCGGCTCGACCGGCCGCCCGAAGGGTGTCGTCGTCACCCACCAGGGTGTCGCGAGCCTCCTCGCCACGCAGGTGGAGAAGTTCGACGTCGGCCCCGGCAGCCGCGTGCTCCAGTTCTCGTCGCCGAGCTTCGACGCGGCGTTCTGGGAGCTGTGCATGTCGCTGCTGTCCGGCGCGGCGCTCGTGGTGGCCGCGCCGGACCGGCTGGCGCCCGGCGACCCGCTGACCGACCTGCTGCGCGCGCACCGCGTCACGCACGCCACCATCCCGCCCGTCGCGCTGGCCGCGATGCCCGCCGAGGACGACCTGATCCCCGGCGGCACGCTGGTCGTGGCGGGCGAGGCGAGCACCACCGAGCTGGTGGCCCGGTGGTCCGCGGGCCGCCGCATGATCAACGCCTACGGGCCGACCGAGTCGACCGTGTGCGCGTCGATGAGCGAGCCGCTGACCGGCGCGACGACACCGCCGATCGGCAGGCCGATCACGAACACCCGCCTGTACGTGCTGGACGACAACCTCCTGCCGGTGGCGCCCGGCGTGCGGGGCGAGCTGTACATCGCCGGGGCGGGCCTGGCCCGCGGCTACCTGAACCGGCCCGACCTGACCGCCGGGCGGTTCGTCGCCGACCCGTTCGGCCCTCCCGGCAGCCGCATGTACCGCAGCGGCGACGTGGTCCGCGCCCTCCCGGACGGCGAGCTGGTCTTCTGCGGCCGGGCCGACCACCAGGTGAAGATCCGCGGCTTCCGGATCGAGCTGGGCGAGGTCGAGTCGGTGCTGGCCCGCCACCCGCGGGTGGCCGAGGTGACCGCGCAGGTGCGGGAGGACCGCCCCGGCGTGAAGCAGCTCGTCGCGTACGTCGTGCCGCGCGGCGACGCCCCGGTGGAGGTCGCCGACCTGCGCCGGCACGTCGCCGAGGCGTTGCCCGACTACATGACGCCCGGCGCGTTCGTGGTGCTGGCCGCGTTGCCGCAGACCCCGAACGGCAAGCTGGACCGGGCCGCGCTGCCCGCGCCGGACCTGTCCACCGCGGCGGGGGGCCGGGCCGCCCGGACACCCGCCGAGCGGACCTTGTGCGACCTGTTCGCCGACCTGCTCGGCGTGCCGGGCGTGGGCGCGGACGACAGCTTCTTCGAGCTGGGCGGCGACAGCATCGTGTCCATCCAGCTGGTCAGCCGGGCGCGCAAGGCGGGTTTGGAGCTGACCCCGCGCGAGGTGTTCGAGCACAAGACGCCCGAACGCCTCGCCGCCGTCGCCCGCGTGACCGACACCGGACAGCCGACCGTCGCCGACATCGGCGTGGGCGCCGTGCCGCCGACGCCGGTGATGCGGTGGCTGCGCGACCGCGGCGGGCCGGTCGACCGGTTCAACCAGTCGATGCTGCTGCACGTGCCCGCCGACCTGGGCGAGGACCTGCTCGTCGGTGCGGTGCAGGCCGTGCTGGACCGGCACGACGCCCTGCGCGCCCGGCTCGACCACGCCGACTGGACGTTGCACGTGCCCGAGCCGGGCGCGGTCCGCGCGGACGACAAGGTGCGGCGCGTCGACGTCAGCGGCACGGCGGACCTCCGCGCGGTCGTCGCCGAGCACACCGCCGCCGCGGCGGCACGCCTCGACCCCGGCGCGGGCAACCTGGTGCAGGTGGTGTGGTTCGACGCCGGCCCCGACCGCCCCGGACGGCTGCTGGTCACCGCGCACCACCTCGTGGTGGACGGCGTCTCGTGGCGGATCGTGGTGCCCGACCTCGCCGCCGCGTGGCAGGCCCTCGCGGTCGGCCGCACGCCCCGGCTGGAGCCCGTCGGCACGTCGCTGCGCACGTGGTCGGAACGGCTCGGGGCCGCCGCCCGCGACGCGGAGCGGGCCGCCGAGCTGCCGTTGTGGACGGACGTCCTCGGCGGACCGGACCCCCTGCTCGGCGTCGGCCCGCTGGACCTGGCGCGGGACGTGATGTCCACCGGCCGCGCGCTGACCCGCGTGCTGCCGACCGACGCCACCACCCGGCTGCTGACGAGCGTGCCCGCCGCCTACCACGCCGGCGTCAACGACGTGCTGCTCACGGGCCTCGCGCTGGCCGTCGGCGACTGGCGGCGCAGGCGGTCGCACGGCGGCGACGGCACCGTCCTGCTGGACCTGGAGGGTCACGGCCGGGAGGAGCAGGTGGCGGGCGCCGACCTGTCACGCACGGTCGGGTGGTTCACCAGCCTGTACCCGGCGCGGCTCGACCCCGGCGTGCGGAACTGGAACGACGTGTGGCGCGGTGGCAAGCAGCTGGGCGACGTCCTCAAGCGGGTGAAGGAGCAGCTGCGGGCGTTGCCGGACAACGGGATCGGGTACGGGCTGCTGCGCCACCTGGCGCCGGACGGCGCCCGCGTGCCGGCGGACCTGCCGGAGCCGCAGCTCGGGTTCAACTACCTGGGCCGGTTCCCCGTGGTGGACGGCGAGGCCGACTGGACGGCGGCGGCGGAGGCCGACCCGCTGGGCAGCGGCGGCGACCCGGCGATGCCGATGACCCACGTGCTGGAGGTCAACGCCCACACCGAGGACCACGTGGACGGACCGCGCCTGGTCGCGGAGTGGACGTGGCCCGCCCGCCTGCTGTCGGAGGCGGAGGTCGCGGACCTCGCCGACACCTGGCTGCGCGCGCTCGACGTGTTGGCCCACCTGGACGACGAGCCCGACACCGGCGGTCACACCCCGTCCGACCTGTCCCTCGTGACGCTCTCCCAGGCGGAGATCGACCTCCTGGAGGCCGACTGGTCCTGATCGGACCGGAACGCGCGCGTCCCACGCCCTGGAACGGGTTCGGGATCGCGCGCGTTCCGGAACCGGCCGGCCCCTCCCGACGTCGAACGCGGCACACACAGAGGTGCGGCTTCCGGTTGGAGCGCTCTAACGGCGCACCCCGGACACCGCGACGCGTCGACCGCTCACGTGGCGACGCCCACGGGAGGTTGTCGATGGCGCAGTCACCACGACCCGGCGCTCCGGTCACGGTCGCCCAGGTCGGGATGCACGCCGGTGTGTCGCGGCAGACCGTGGCGGCCGTGCTCGCCACCCCGAACCAGGTCGAGCCCCACGTCCGGGACCGCGTGCTGGCGTCCATCGAGGCCCTCGGCTACCGGCCGGACCGCGGCGGGCGGACCCCGAACGCCCGGTCGGCCGGACTGGTCGGCTACGGGATGTCCGCGCGGGTCGCGCCCACGTCGATCATGAGCCAGTTCCCGCGGGCGCTGGCGCGGGCGGTCGAGGACGTCGGCCGCCACATGCTGCTGTTCACCACGCCCGAAGACCCCGAGAACGTCGACGCGTTCGACGAGCTCCTGGCGCAGCGGGCCGTGGACGCGTTCGTGCTGACCGACACCGTGCGCGACGACCCGCGGCACCTGTGGCTCACCGAGCGGAACGTGCCGTTCGTGGTGTTCGGGCGGACGTGGCCGACCAACGGCGCCCAGCCGGGGCTGTGGGTCGACGTGGACGGCGCGGGCGCGTGCGCCCGGCTGGTCGCGGGACTGCACCGGATCGGCCACCGCCGCGTCGGGCTGGTCGGGTTGACCGTGCCGACGGTGGCGGTGCTCGACCGGGTCGCCGGGTGGCGGGCGGGCTGCGAGCGGCACGACCTGCCGTCGGGCGACGACCTGGTGGTGGCGGCGGACGCGGACTGCCCGGAGGCGGGCGAGGCGGCGGCACGCGCGTTGCTCGACTCGGCCGACCCGCCGACCGCGATCATGGCGGTGAGCGACACGCTGGCCGTCGGGGTGCTGCGGGAGGTGCGCCGGCGCGGTGGGTGTCCGGGCGAGGACATCGCGGTCACCGGCTTCGACGACTCGCCGGCCGCGTCCGTGGTGGAAGGCGGGCTCACCACCGTGCGGCAGCCGCTGGACCAGGTCGCCGCCGCGCTCGTGGAGCTGCTCGGCACGGGGGACCGGCGGCGTGGCGTACTGCTGCCGGGCGAGGTCGTGAGCCGCGGCAGCGCGCCGATCGGCTAACCGGCCGGCCGGGCGCCGCCCGTCCCGTCGACGAGGGCGACGGCGACGGGACAGGCGGGGAAATCAGACGAGGCCGAGCCGGGCGGCGCGCACGCCCGCCTGGAACCGGCTGCGGGCGTCCATGTGCGTCATGGTCGAGGCGACGTCGTTGCGCACGGTCCGCACGCTGACGCCGATGCGCCTCGCGACGGCTTCGTCGGTCAGGCCCTCGGCGAGCAGCTGGAGCACCAGCTCGCTGCGGGACGGGCCGTGGCCGGAGGACTCGGCGACGGTGGCGCTGCGCACCGGCCGTGCGCGTTCCCACAGGCGGTCGGCGAATCGGCACAGGGATTCCAGCGCGGACGACGTCCGCACCAGTTCGGGCTGCCGGTCGTCCAGGAGGACGCCGACCTGGCGGTCCATGATCACGGCCCGGACGGGCACGTGGTGCGCCGCCCGCGGCACGACGCCGCGAGCGCCGAGCCACCGGGCGAACGCCACCACCGGCGCCTGGTCGACGAACTCGGACGCCCACACGACGCGCAACTGCCCGCCGCGGCGCAGCACGCCGTCCATCACCTGGCTGGAGAACTCGAACGAGTCCGGGGTGTACGCCGGAACCAACAGGAGCACTTCCCGCCGAATCCCGACCAGCAGGTGTTCGACGGCGGTAAACGCGGAGTCGGGCAGTTGCCCGGTTGCGGAGTCAGTCATTCATCGTCCCTCGGCCAGCGGAAGGAGTCGTGGTGCGGAAGATTGTTGAATTCGAAAACACCTGGCGCTCGGCACGGCGGCCGTCGATCAGACCGGGCGGTGCCCGGTCGGCCAGAAGAGGCCGCTCTGGTAGCTGACCGAGGCGAGGACGGTGGTCTCGGCGCCGGCCGGGGTGGTGGGCGCGAGGCCGTCCGTCCAGAGGGACGTGGCGGAGAAGGCTGTGGTTGCCAGTGTGACGGAGACCAGAACGCGACGGAGGTTCGGCACGGGTCACTCCCTTGTGAGTTTTATTCGCATCCCCTTTTGGGGGTGGGCTGACACGAATAATCAAATCCACCCGGCGCCGTCGGTGGCCAGGGATGCGCGGTGTCCGAACCCGGCCGGCGGCTGTCAAAAATTGGCCACGGGAGGCGCGGGGAGCGGCGTCTCAAATGGAGAGTTGAACTCTCGGTGGCCGGGACGCGTACGTCCAGGATTCCTTCAACACCACGGCGAAATCTGTGATCGGCCGCGTCCGGCCCCGGAAAAAACGGCCGGCCGCGACGGGCGTCCGTTTCCGGACAGGCCGGGATGTGACAGGCCGGCGTGCCGTCCGCGCGGCAGGGGGTCGGCCAGAATGGGGCTCGGCTGGGGGAGAGCCGTGGAGAGGATGCCGCATGCGATCCAGGTGCGACGGGGACGACGATGACGAGAGGTCATCCGGCCTGCCACCGCCCCCGGGACCGTCGGAGGAGGGCCGTGCCGAGGACGATCCCCGGAACGGCGGCCACGACGGAAATCGACGACGGGAAGAACCGCCGGAGGATCCGCCCGAGCCCCCGTTGCCCTACTGGGTCGACCCGAATTGGTAACCCGCGGCGGCGGCCACGACGGTCGCCGCACGACGACGACCGCGACCGGCGCCGGAAAAATCGGCGCGCGGAAGATCGTTCGGGAAGATCGTTCCCGGACGGTCGTCCGCGCGAAAATCGACGCCCGAAGATCCTTCCCGGAAGCTCGGGGCCGGAAAAATCGCACCCGAAAATCGGGGCGGGGTAACGACAACCGGCGTCAGCCGGAGCCCGTGCCGCCCTGCTCGTTGGGCAGGGTGATGAGGTTGGCCCGGGCCGCGGCGACGCCGAGTTGGAACCTGGTCTCGATGTTGAGCCGTTCGAACAACGTGTTGAGGTAGCGCCGCAGGGTCCGGGTCGAGATCGCCAACCGCCGGGCGATCGCCTCGTCGGTCTTGCCCAGGGCGAGGTCGGACAGGATCGCGAGCTCGATGTCCTCGAACACGGCCTCGTCGTACTCGATGGAGTTGACCGGCTGCGCCCGCTCCCAGATGTGCTCGAAGATGTGGGACAGGAAGTCGAGGATCACCGGGTCGCGCAGGATGGCCGCGCCCGGACCCTGCCCGGGCGGCAGCGGCACCAGCGCGATCTGCCCGTCCAGCAGGATCATCCGGGACGGCGGCATCGCGGCCGTGCGCACGTCGCCGCCGAGGTCCTGCAGCAGCCGCATGTACTGGACCGCCTCGGACTGCCGCCGCGCCGAGTGCGGCCACACCACCCGGTACGTCACGCCGCGTTCCAGCAGCGACCGGTCGAGGTCGGACCCGGCGCGCAGCACCTCGACCGGCGCCATCGTCGGGTGCACCGCGAGGACCTCGTTCTGCGCCTGCTTGGCCAGGTCGTCCAGCCGCCGGCGCACCTCGTCCCCGCCGCGCACCATCTCGGTGCTCGACTGGAGGTGCTGCTTGCGGTACGCGTCCTGGTAGAGCGACGTGAAGCCGCCCAACGTCTGCCGGACCTCGTTGCCCCACCGCATCAGGTTGTGCACCTGCGCCTGCATCGGGCCGAGGACCTCGGCCGCCGCCGCGTCAGGGGACACGGCCTCCCACTGCTCGCGGTTGGCGAGCGTCGGGCGCACCAGCCGGTACTCGGCAAGGCTGTGCAGCGCCCGGTTCACGGCCTCGATGGACTGCCCGGTGGCGGCGGCGCACTCCTCCGCGCCGGCCGGACCGTCCAACAGGAACCGGTAGATGTCGATGAAGTCCTGCTCCACCTCGCGGGTGGTGTCGAACTGCGGCCAGTCGCCATCCACGTCGTCACCCCAGTGTCCGCTCCGCCAACAGCATGCCGGTAGCCCGCCGGGAACGACCGGACGACGCAGTCGCGACTACGGCGTCCGGGGTAGCGGTGCGAGCACTTCGACCAGCCGGATTCGTGCCGACGGGCGTGCGGCTGGTCGCCTGTGGTTCGCATGCTGTTCATGGCGGGCGGTGTACATGACGGCACGGACCGTACACGGCCGGAGTAACGGAACGACGGACACGCATCGTCATCCCGCATAAGAAAAGCCTATGGCCACGGCGTTGTCGCGTGCACACCGGGTGAACCGGACCCGGCGGGGTGGGGGTGGCCCGCCGGGTCCGGTCCGCTCCGGGGTCCCGGCCGTGGCGGCGCGTGACGGAACAGCGGCGTCAGCTGACCGTGCCGCCGGTGCCCGGCGCAACGAAAGTGCAGCAACCGGCAATGTCCTTGTGCCCCAACGGTCGTCCGGGCCGGACCGCCGTCGTCACTGCATGTAATTGCAAGGACATTGATCGCCCGGTCCGGCGCTCGTGACACTGGCGTCCACCTCATCGAAGCGGCTGATGCCTTCGGCGGCGAGCAGGTTGTCCACAACACACCCGTGGAGCTGATGATGACCGTCCTGACCGACCGGCCGCCCGCCGATCACGGTGTCGAGGCGTCCGACCCGCGCAGTCCGCACGTGCGGCTGCGTGGACTGCTCGACCCCGGCGCGTTCGTCCCGTTGCACGCCGAGGACGCTTCGGGCGTCCTCGCCGTGCGCGGGCGGATCGACGGCTCGCCGGTGATCGCCTACTGCACCGACGGAACGCGCATGGGCGGCGCGATGGGCGGCGAGGGCTGCCGGCACATCGTGGACGCCATCGAGACCGCCGTGCGGGAGGGCTGCCCGGTCGTCGGCGTGTGGCACTCCGGCGGCGCCCGGCTCGCCGAGGGCGTCGAGGCGCTGGACGCCGTGGGCCACGTGTTCGCGGCGATGATCCGCGCCTCCGGCCGGGTGCCGCAGGTCTCCGTGGTCGTCGGTCCCGCGGCGGGAGGCGCGGCCTACGGCCCGGCGCTCACCGACGTCGTCGTGATGTCCCCGGCCGGCAAGGTGTTCGTCACCGGGCCGGACGTGGTCCGCAGCGTCACCGGCGAGCAGATCGACATGGACGGCCTGGGCGGCGCGGAGGCGCACGGCCGCAAGTCCGGCGTGGTCCACGTGATCGCCGAGGACGAGCCCGACGCCTACGTGAGGGCTCGTCGCATCACCGGCCTGCTGTCCCGTCCGGTGAAGTTCGACCTGTCCACCTCCGACGTCCCCGTCACCGACCCGTCCGGCCTCCTCCCGGAGTCACCCCGCCGGGCCTACGACGTCAAGCCGGTGATCCGGGCGGTCCTCGACGACGACTCGTTCGAGGAGCTCCAGGCCAAGTGGGCGCCCAACGTCGTCATCGGCCTGGGGGAGCTGGCGGGCGCGCCGGTCGGCGTGATCGCCAACAACCCGTTGCGCAAGGGCGGGTGCCTCGACTCGCTCTCCGCGGAGAAGGCGTCCCGGTTCGTGCGCATGTGCGACTCGTTCGGCGTGCCGCTGGTGGTCCTGGTCGACGTGCCGGGCTACCTGCCCGGCGTCGGCCAGGAGTGGGGCGGCGTGGTGCGGCGGGGCGCGAAGCTCCTGCACGCCTTCGCCGAGGCGGTCGTGCCGAGGGTGACCCTGGTGCTGCGCAAGTCCTACGGCGGCGCGTACATCGCGATGAACGCCCGGTGCCTCGGCGCCACGGCGGTGTTCGCCTGGCCCGGCGCCGAGGTCGCGGTGATGGGCGCGAAGGCCGCCGTCGGCATCCTGCACCGCAAGAAGCTCGCCGCGACACCGGAGCCGGACCGCGCCGAGGTGGAGGCCGCGCTGATCGTCGAGCAGGAACGCGTCGCGGGCGGCGTGCACCGGGCGATGGAGATCGGCGTCGTCGACGAGGTGATCGAGCCGGCGCTGACCCGGCGCAAGCTCGCCGAGGCCCTGGCGAACGCGCCCGCGCGGCGCGGCGCGCACGGCAACATCCCGCTCTAGGAGAACGATGAGAGTCCTTGCGCCACGCAAGCCTAAGGTCCTGTTGTCCAGCGTCTCGTCGGACTCGCACACGTGGAACCTGGTGTTCCTGCAACTGCTCTTGGAGGAGAGCGGGCACGAGGTGGTGAACGTCGGCGCGTGCGTGCCGGACGACCTGCTCATCTCGGAGTGCGTCGCCCACCGGCCGGACGCGGTGGTGATCAGCACGGTGAACGGCCACGGCCACGTGGACGGCAAGCGGCTGATCGGCCGCCTCCGCGACGTGCCGGAGCTGCGCGGCCTGCCGGTGGTGATCGGCGGCAAGTTCGGCGTCGCCGGCGCCGCCGACCGCGGGTACGCCGCCGAACTCGCGGCGGCCGGCTTCGACGCGGTGTTCCAGGACAGCTCGGACGTCCGGGGGTTCCTCGGGTTCATCGAGTCCGCCCTGCCACCCGCGTCGGTGGAAGCAGGGGTGGGATGACCACGCCCGCGCGACCCTCGTTCGCCGGCCACGTCCGCGCCGTCGCGGCCCGCGGCGGCCTCGTCGTCCAGCCGCGCATGGGTTTCGCCGACCCGCAGCGGATGCTCGCGGGCCTGCTGGCCACCAAGCACGCCGACGCCACGACGGCGGGCACCATCACGCTGGACAGCTACACCCGGGTCGGCGACTTCGCCGCGGTGCGGGCGGCGCTGGCCGACGGCGTCGACCTCAACGGGTACCCGATCGCGAGCCTCGACCCGTTCATCACGCTGTCCGTGCTGGACGGCGTCGGTCACCCGGGGTTCCCGGTGCAGGTGCGGCACGGCAGCGCGTTGCCGTCGGCCGTGTTCGACGCCATGGTGGGGCTCGGCCTCGACGCCACCGAGGGCGGCCCGGCGTCGTACTGCCTGCCGTACAGCCGGGTGCCGCTCACCCGGGCCGTGCAGAGCTGGGCGTCGTGCTGCGAGCGGTTCGCCGAGCTGGGCGAACTGGGCTTCGAGCCGCACCTGGAGAGCTTCGGCGGGTGCATGCTCGGGCAGCTCTGCCCGCCCAGCCTGCTGGTCGCGATCACCGTGCTGGAGGGCCTGTTCTTCCGCCGGCACGGCCTGACCAGCGTCTCGCTCAGCCTCGCCCAGCAGACGCACGCGGGGCAGGACCTGGAGGCGTTGCACGCGCTGCACGCGCTCGCCGCCGAGCACCTGTCCGATGTGGACTGGCACGTGGTGCTGTACGCGTACATGGGCGTGTACCCGCGCAGCAGGCGGGGCGCCCTGAGGCTGCTCGGCGACGCGGCGGCCCTGGCCGTGCGCGGCGGGGCGGCCCGGCTGATCGTCAAGACGGTCGCGGAGGCGTACCGCATCCCGACCGTCGCGGAGAACGTGGAGGCGCTGGAGTTCGCGGCGGGTGTCGCCGCGCGCACGACCGTCGACCTCGTGCCGGAGGACACCGGCCTGCTCGCGGAGGCGAGGGCGCTGGTGGACGCCGTCTTGGAGCTGGACGCCGACGTCGGCAAGGCGATCGTCCGGGCGTTCGCGTTCGGGTACCTCGACGTGCCGTACTGCCTGCACGCGGACAACATGGGCCGGGCCCGCAGCTACCTCGACGACTCCGGTCGGCTGAGGTGGTCCTCGGTCGGCCGGATGCCGATCCGGGCCGACGGGGGAGGGGAGCGGGGCGCGCTGTCGAGCGCGGACCTGCTGGGCGCGTTGCGGGTGGTCGAGCGCCGGTACGACGAGGGCGAGCCGGACGCGTTCCCCGACCCGGGGCCGGACTTCCACGACCGGCGGATCGGCAACCGGGCCTGACCCGCTGTCGACCTCGGGAAGGGCGAGCGGGGGCCGGACTGCCACCGGCCCCCGCTCCTCCCCGTCACCCGGTGAACGTCACGTCGCTGCAGAAGTAGTACTCGGGTGGTGCTTCGGGCACGCTTCGTTCTGGGAGCGCTCCCAGTTCACATCGTGACAATGTGAGTGCGCCGCGCGAAGGAAGACTGTGGTCCAAATGGCCGCATGCGGACCGCACGGTCACCGCTCCGGCACCGCGCGTGTGCGGTGGTAACGGATGGCGTGCCGCTCCGATGCCCAGGCGTACGTCCGTTGAGCGTCAGGAGTGGGTCGTGAACGAGAACTCGTCGGCGGGTCTGGTGCTGTTACCCGGTGAAGTGCCCGTCACCGTCACGCGGGAGGAGCACCACCAGGCCGTGTTGTCCCGGTACCCCGTCGCGCCGGGCTCGCACCGGCAGGTCGCCGTCGAACTGGCCTGGTGCACCATCGGCGCGGGGAAGTACCGGGGCGAGGCCGCGATCGAGGTCCGCCTCGACGGCTACCGGGTCGGCGAGCTGACCTACCTGATGTCGCGCCGGTACGCGGGGCTGCTCGCCCAGGTGACGGCGCAGGGCGGCCGGCCCGGCTGCGAGGCGTTCGTGCAGCAGGGCGCCCGCGGGCTGGAGATCGTGCTCCGCCTCCCGCGCGACGCCGAGGGCATCGTCCCCGTGGCGCACCCGACAGCCGTCCCCGTGGCGCACCCGGCGGCGCCGAAGGCGTCCCGCCGTCCGATGTGGATCGCCGCCGCCGCCGTGGTCTTCGTGTTCGTCCTCATCGGCGCGTTGACGGACAACGACGACCCGCCGTCGTCGACGAACACGGCGGCCGACCTCGGCACCGCCACGACCACCACGACGACCACGGCTCCGCGCACGACCACCACCGTCCCGACCACGACCACGACGACCACCACCACGACCACCACGACGACGACCACCACCACGACCGTGGCCCCGGCTCCCGTCGCGCCGCCCGCCGTGAAGACGACGACGAAGCCCGCGACCCAGGCGCCTCCGCCCCCGCCGCCGGCGCCCGCGCCCGCCCCCAAGTGCGACCCGAACTACGACGGCTGCGTGCCCATCGCGTCCGACGTCGACTGCGCGGGCGGCAGCGGCAACGGCCCCGCCTACGTGCGCGGACCGGTCCGCATCATCGGCACGGACATCTACGGCCTCGACGGCAACGACAACGACGGCATCGGCTGCGAGTGACCGTCCCGGCGCCGGCCGGTTGGGCTGAACGGCGGCCGGCCGGCACCGGACAAGGCTCCCTATAGTCCCGGCGAGAAGGCTCTGGGAGCGCTCCCGGAGCGCGCCCGACGGGAAGAGGGATTCTCGATGAGGAGAGTTCTCGCCGGTGTGCTCGCGACCTCGGTCGTGGCCGGCCTGGTCACGATGGCGGTGCACGCGAGCCCGCGAGCGGTCGCGGCCGACGAGCCGGTGGTCGTCGTGTCGAGCACGTTCGACGACGGCACGGCCCAGGGCTGGACCTCCCGCGCCTCCGAGGTGGTCGCGCCGAGCACCGCCGTCGCGCGCGGCGGCACGCACAGCCTCGCCGTCACCGGCCGCACGCAGGGCTGGCAGGGGCCCACCCTCGACGTGCTCGACGACGTGCGCAAGGGCATCCGCTACGACCTGTCGGTCTGGGTGCGCCTCGCGGCGGGCGAGGCGGCGACGCAGGCCCGCCTGTCGGTCGAGCGGCGCACCGCCGGCACGCCGAGCTACGACCAGGTCGTCGGCGACACCGCCGTGACCGCGGACGGCTGGGTCAACCTGCGCGGCACCTACACGCTCGCCCACGACGTCGACTTCCTCGCCGTGTACGTCGAGGCGACCGGCGCCACGACGTCGTTCCACATCGACGACTTCGGCATGTCCTACACGCCGCTGCCGCCGATCCAGACGGACATCCCGTCGGTGAAGGACGTGCTGGCGGACCACTTCGCCGTGGGCGCGGCGGTCGAGGGCGCGCAAACGCTCAACAACCACGGGCAGTTGCTCGCCAAGCACTTCAACTCGATCACCCCCGGCAACGCGCTCAAGTGGGACGCCACGGAGCCGTCCGAGGGCACGTTCCGCTTCGCCGACGCGGACGCGCTCGTCACGTGGGCCAAGGCCAACGGCACGGCCGTGCGCGGGCACACGCTGGTCTGGCACCAGCAGACCCCGGCGTGGGTGTTCCGGGACGCGGCGGGCAACGACCTGACGGCGACGCCGGAGAGCAAGGCGCTCGTGCTCGCCCGCCTCGACGCGCACATCCGCGCCGTCGTCGGCCACTACGGCGCCGACATCCCGGTGTGGGACGTGGTGAACGAGGTCATCGACGAGAGCCAGCCCGACGGCCTGCGGCGCAGCAAGTGGTTCGAGCTCACCGGGCTGGACTACCTCCGCACCGCGTTCCGGGTGGCGCGCGAGGTCGCGCCCGACGCCCAGCTCGTGATCAACGACTACAACACGAACGTCCCGTCCAAGCGCGACAAGCTGTACGACCTGGTGGTCAAGCTGCGCGCCGAGGGCGTGCCGATCGACGCGGTGGGCCACCAGATGCACATCAACGTGCAGTGGCCGTCGGTCGCGGAGACCGAGGCGATGCTGGCGAAGTTCGCGCCGCTGGGCGTGGACCAGCAGATCACCGAGATGGACATCTCGATCTACACCGACAACAGCCAGTCGTACCCGACCCCGCCGCGCGACGTGCTGCTCACCCAGGCCTACCGCTACCGCGACCTGTTCGCCCTGTACAAGCGGTACTCCGACAAGATCAGCTCGGTGACGCTGTGGGGCCTCGCCGACGACGGCACGTGGCTGGACTCGTTCCCGGTGACCCGCAAGGACCACCCGCTCCTGTTCGACACGCGCCTGCAGGCGAAGGACGCCTACTGGGGCGTGGTGGACCCGAGCCGGATCGGCCAGACCACCACGACCACGACCACGACGTCCACGACGACGTCCACGACGACGACCGTCACGCTCACGTTGCCGCCGGCGCCGTGCGCGGTCGCCTACACGACCGTCAGCCAGTGGCAGGGCGGCTTCCAGGGTGAGGTCCGCGTCGTCAACCGCGGGTCGGGCCCCATCTCGCCGTGGACGGTCGGCTGGTCCTTTGCGGACGGTCAGCAGATCAGCCAGCTGTGGAACGGCGTCCACACGCAGAACGGGGCCGCGGTGAGCGTCCGCAACGCGTCCTGGAACGGCACCATCCCGCCCGGCGGCTCGGTGACGTTCGGGTTCATCGGCAAGTGGTCGGGCGCCAACGGCAAGCCGACCGCGTTCACCCTCAACGGGAACCGCTGCCAGGCGCTGTGACGACGGATCAGCCCTCGACGATCCGGTGGTAGCGCACGGCGGTGTAGTCCGCCGCCGTGGCCGCCCGCCACGCGCGTTCGACGGGCGGCGCGCCGTCGGGGCCGGTCTGCTCGCGCACGACCGGCTCCGACTTCGCCGCGTCGGCCCAGCGCACGAACAGCGCGGCGTGGTAGGAGTTGACGAGCGCGTCACCCGGCATCAGCTCGGCGTGGGCGATCGCGGTGGACACCTCGCGCAACGTCACCGTGGTGCGGGAGTGGCTGAGGCCCCAGGCCATCGACACGTACCCGGAGCAGTCGGTGCGGTAGCTGCCGTAGGCGTTCTCGTGACACGCGTCCTGGCTGTACGGGACCTGCGCGTCGAGCCACGACTGCGACCGCGCCAACGCCTCGCTGCGGGTGGTGGCGCGGTCCTCCGCCGTCGTGCCGCACGTGACGGCGGTGGGCGACCCGTCCGCCGCGAGGGCGGTCGGCGCGTGGAACGCCGCGGTGCAGGCGAGGACGGCCAGAAGCGCACGGGTGTTCATCGAACCCTCCCGTTCCCGGTGTGCCGCAGGCCTTTCCGGTCGCCGCGCCCGCGGCCCTCTTCGGTTCGGGGCTTCCCGCCGCGGTGGTGGTCATCGCCGAACCACCCGGCCGGGTGGTTCGGCGATGACGTTCGGGTGTCGTCCGGTTTCACGGCGGGGCGCGGGGGTAGTCGCTCGGCGTCCCAGCGGCCGTGGAAGGGAATCGGCATGCGCATCGTCATCGTCGTCGCCGCGCTCGTCGCGGCGGCGGGGTGCGCCGGCAGCGGCGCGACGGACACCGGGCCGTCGGAGGTCAACACCCGGCAGACCGGGGTGCTGGCGGAGGTCGACGCGGCGGAGACGGCGTTCACCTACGACCCGACCGCCGCGCCCATCGGCGCGCAGCTGGAGCTGGAGGTGGTCGAGGGTGAGGGCAGGACGACCGTCCGCCTGACCGCCGACCGCCTCCAGCCGGACCGCGGCTACGCCGTCCACGCGCACACCGACCCGTGCGGGCCGAAGGGCACCGACGCCGGGCCGCACTACCAGCACGAGGTCGACCCCGCGGCGACCCCGGAACGGCCCTCCGTCGACCCCGCGTACGCCAACCCGCAGAACGAGATCTGGCTCGACCTGGCCACCGACCGGCAGGGCAACGGCACGGCGGAGACCACGGTGCCGTTCACGTTCGGCGACCGGGTGCCGGCGTCGATCGTGCTGCACGAGCAGCCGCACACGGAGACCGAGGCGGGCCGCGCGGGCAGTGCCGGCGGCCGGGTCGCCTGCGTCACCGCCCCGTTCCGCTGACGCGGGGTGGCCGGCCGGGTCGCCCGTTCTCCGTGCCACCGCGTGCCGTTGCGCCGCGTGCCTGTGCACCGTGCCGCCGGGTGTGGTGCCGCCGTGCCGTGTGCCGCCGTGGCGTCCGGGGTGTCGAGGAATCCCCGGACGGCACGGGAGTATCAGCGCTCCAGCAGCATCGCCAGGTCGACGGCGTTCGCCATGGCTTCCGTGCCCGCGTCGATCGGGTGCAGGTGGTCGCCGCTGTCATAGGCCGGGTTCAGGGTGGCCGGGTCGCCGGGGACGGCCGTCGCGGCGGCGAAGTCGACCACGCCGTCGAACTCGCCCGACGTCCGGATCCAGTCGTTCAGCGCCCGCCAGGTCGCCTCCCGCTCCTCCGTCCAGATGAACGAGCCCTTGAACGGCAGCACCGTGCCGCCGTACACCTTCACGCCCGCGGCCCGCGCCTGCGCGATCACGTTGCGGTGACCCGCGATCAGGTTCTCCGCCGACGCGCTGTAGCCGATGTCGTTGACCGCCTCCAGCAGGATCACGGCCTTCACCCCGGTCTGCGACAGCACGTCCCGCTGCACGCGCGTGACGCCCGCTACGCCCCAGTACGGCTCGTCGCGGTCGGCGATGAGGCGGTTGCCGCCCAGTCCCGCGTTCACCACGGACAGGGTCCGGCCGGGCACCGCGTCGAGCCGCCGGGCCAGGAAGTCCGGCCAGCGGCGGTTGGTGTTGCCGGTGGTGGCGGCGGTGTCGGTGATCGAGTCGCCGAACGCCACCACCGTCCCGGCGACGCGCTTGGCGGGCGCGACGTCCACGCCGTTCACGACCATCCAGCACGGCGTGCCCTGGAACCCGCCGGACAGCGCGCCGGTCCGGTCGCCCGACGCCAGGTAGTTGCCCTGCGCGGTGAACGGGTGGTTGGTCAGCGGTCCGGTGGCGTGCGGCACGTACGCGCTGACCAGCAACGTGGACAGCGCCTTCACGTCCAGCCGCACCGGGTCGCTGAAGACCTCCCGGCCGGCGGGCACGGTGACGGCCCGCCGGCCTTGGAACGTCAGCGTGCGCAGCGTGCCGGGCACGGCCGCGTCACCCTCCGCCTGGACCGCGACCGACGCCCGCCCCACCTGCAACGGCGTGGCGCCGAACGCGTTGGTCAGCCGCACCCGCACCGACTCCCCGCCGGCGCTGAGGAACACGACGTTGCGCACGGTCTGGTCCTCCAGCCCGCGGCCCGCCGGGCAGTCGCTCCACGGGATCTCGCTGCCCACCACGGGACTCGCCGCCCAGCCGGCCACCCAGGGCTTGCCGTGCGCGGCAGCGGCCGGTTGCACCGCCGCGGTCGCCACGAGGGCCGCGATCACGGCCAACTTCCCCACGTGCCTTGCCATGAAGGTCTCCCAACGCCGGTCGTCAGTGCTGGCGAGGCCGACCGTGGCAGCGATCAAATTAACCGGTCAAGCAGACCACGACGAGCGGTGTGAGTACTGCGACGAGTGGTCCGGCTTACGTGTTAAGCACCTCGTGCCCGACGGGGACCGGGCACGAGGCGGGGATCAGGTGCAGTGGGTCAGGAGCAGTGGGTCACGCGTAGTGGGGCAGCCGGCGGGCCACGTCGTGCGGCGACGGCATGGCGGCCACCTCGGCGGCGATCGCCTTCGCCGCGTCGCGCACGGCCTCGTCGGCGAGCAGGCGCCGGGCGGTGGCGGTGATCGCCTCGGCGGTCACGTCCGCGCCGATCAACCGGTCGCCCAGGCCCGCCGTGACCACCGCGTCCGCGTTGTCGAACTGGTCGGCACCCTGCGGCAGGAGGAGTTGCGGCACGCCCGCGCCGAACGTGCCCAGCGTCGTGCCGCTGCCGCCGTGGTGCACGACGAGGTCGACGTGCGGCAGGAGGTCGGCCTGCGGCACCCACGCCCGCACGTCCACGTTGGCGGGCAGGTCGCCGAGCGCGGCGATGTCCACGGTCGGTCCGGCGGCCACGAGCACGCGGGCGTCCAGCCTGGCGAGCCCGGCGACGGCCGTGCGCAACACGCCCGCCTCGCCGAACGCGGTGCCCAGCGTCAGGTAGACAACCGGTTCGCGGTGTTCGAGGACCCAGGCCGGCAGCTCACCCGGCTCGGCGAACGGCACCGGCCGCAGCTCGATCCGGTCCGTCGCCGTCGCCAGGAACACCGGGTCCTGCACCGAGGGCGGGCAGATGTCGAGGTAGGGGTTGCCGAGGGTCATGGGGGCCTCGCCCGGCAGGTCCACGCCGAGGTCGGCGGCGACGGCGGACAGGTGGTCGAGGACGACGCCGCCGAGTTCCTCGGCCTGCCACGCGCGGCCGAACGAGTGGCACACCGCGGGCACGTCCGCGACGCGTGCGGCCAGGCCGGCGCCGGGGTTGCCCACCTCGTGCACGACCAGGTCGGGCTTGCGGTCGGCGATGACCGGCGCGACGTCGGCGGCGAAGCGGCGCGGCAGCACGTCACCGAAGAGGAACGCGATCTGCTCGGGCCGCACTTCCTGCGCCTGGACTCCCTCGGCGCCGCCGAACGCGGACTCGAACGCCTCGCGCAGGTCCAGTCCGCCGGCGACGTGGTCGACGCCGTGCCGGGTTAACGCGCCGGCGAACGCCACGCCGGTGACGAAGGTGACGTCGTGTCCCGCCTCGCGCGCGGCGATCGCGAGCGGGATCAGGGGGTACGTGTGGCCGTGGGCTCCGAGGCTGGAGAAGAGGATTCGCACTGGTCCGAGCGTAGCGAAATCTTTTCCACACCGGGTGAATTTTGTCCGTTCGGCGCACTTCCCCGACGAGGTGAAGATCACTCGTGACGCGGTGGCGAGGCCAGGCCCGCCCGCACCGCCACGGTCGCGTCGATGCTCGCGGCCAGGAACCGCGCCACGACCTCGCGGTCCGCGTCGTCGAACCCCTCCCACGCGCGGGTGAACGCCTCGTCGAGCGGGACGAAGAAGCGGCGGCCCAGCTCCAGCGCCTTGTCGGGGACGCGCAGCTCGACCTTGCGCCGGTCGTGCGGGCTCCGGACGCGCTCGACGTGCCCGGACGCCTCCAGCCGGTCGAGCACGGACGTCGTCGCGGACGCGCTCAGGTGCAGCGCGGCGGCCAGCCGGCTCGGCGACATCGGCTCGCCGGACCACCTCGCGTCCATGATCACCGCGAGCGCGTTGAGGTCGGTGCGGTGCATCCCCTGCTTCTCGCCGAACATCTCCGCGAACCGGTCGGTTTCGACCGTGAGCTGCCGGAGCAACCTGACGAGGGCCGAGTTGTCGACCATGTGCCCTCCCGTATTGTTTCGATGGTCGAAATATCCGGTCATCGAACTAAGTGGTTTCGGAGGTCATTCTCCCGTGGACGCGACCCGCCCCCGCACCCGTTGGCTGCTTCCCGCGCTCGTGACGGTCGCGTGGCTGGCGCTCGGCGGGTTCTCCGGCCCGTTCGCGGGCAAGCTGAGCGAGGTCGCGGTCAACGACAGCACCGCGTTCCTGCCCGCCTCCGCCGAGGCCACCGAGGTCTCGGAACAGGTCCGGGCGTTCGGCGACGCGCGAGGCTTGCCCGCGATCGTGGTCGCCGAACGCCCCTCCGGCCTCACCCCGGCCGACCGCGAGTACCTGGGCAACCGGGGTTTCCCGGGCGAGGCGTCGCCGGTGATCCCGTCGAACCGCGACGACCAGGCCGCCCAGGTGGTCATCGCGGTCGACCCCGGCGACCCGGCGGGCGCCGTGGAGGACATCCGGGCGAAGCTGACCGACCCGCCGGACGGGCTCACCGTGCTCGTCACCGGCCCCGCCGCGCAGGTCGCCGACCTGAAGGAGGCGTTCGGCGGCATCGACGGCCTGCTGCTCCTGGTCGCGGGAGCGGTGGTGGCGCTGATCCTCGTGCTGGTCTACCGCAGCCCCCTGCTGCCGCTCGTGGTGCTGCTGTCCGGGGTGTTCGCGCTCGGCGTGGCCAGCCTCGCCGTGTACCTGCTCGCCGACAACGGCGTGCTCGACCTCAACGGCCAGAGCCAGGGCATCCTGTTCATCCTGGTCTTCGGGGCGGCGACGGACTACGCGTTGCTGCTGGTGTCGCGGTTCCGCGAGGAGCTGCGCGACACCGAGGACCGGTTCGAGGCCATGCGGGTGGCGTGGCGGGCCACCATCGAGCCGATCGCCGCGTCGGCGGGCACCGTCGTGCTCGGCGTGCTCTGCCTGCTGTTCAGCGACCTGAACTCGAACAAGGGCCTCGGCCCGGTGGCCGCCATCGGCATCGGCGCGGCCCTGCTGGCCTCGGTGACGTTCCTGCCCGCCGTGCTGGTGCTGCTCGGCCGGTCCGCGTTCTGGCCGCGGCGGCCCAAGCTCGGCTCGGCGCACCCGGAGGCGAGCGGCCTGTGGGCGCGGGTGGCGCGGCTGATCTCCGCCCGACCGCGGGCCACCTGGATCCTCACCACGCTGGTGCTGCTCGTCGGCGTCGCGTTCGTGCCGCAGCTCAAGGCGTCCGGCACGGCCCAGTCGGACGTGTTCCTCACCGACGTCGAGTCGGTCGCCGGGCAGGAGGTGCTGTCCCGGCACTTCCCGGGCGGCACGGGCGCGCCGACGGTGGTGCTGGCCCGCGCGCCGCGTGCGGCGGAGGTGACCGAGGCGGCGGACGTGCCGGGCGTGTCGGAGGTGCGGCCGGCCGGTGAGGCGTCGGGCCTGGTCCGGCTGGACGTCGTGCTGGACGACCCGGCCGACTCCGAGGCGGCGCTGGCGACCGTGCAACGGCTGCGCGAGGCCGTCCGCGCGGTGCCGGACGCCGACGCCAAGGTCGGCGGGCCCACCGCCACGCAGTTGGACACGCAGACCACGTCCGAGCGGGACCGGCTGGTCATCATCCCGATCGTGCTCCTGGTGATCTTCCTGGTGCTGGCGCTGCTGCTGCGCTCGCTGCTCGCGCCGTTGCTGCTCATCGCCACGGTGGTGCTGTCGTTCGGCGCGACCATGGGCGTGGCGGCGCTGGTGTTCAACGGGATCTTCGACTTCCCGGGGGCCGACCCGGTGGTGCCGCTGTTCGGGTTCGTGTTCCTGGTGGCGCTGGGGATCGACTACAACATCTTCCTGATGACGCGGGTCCGCGAGGAGTCCGCCGAGCTGGGCACGCGGGAGGGCGTGCTGCGCGGGCTGACCATCACCGGCGGCGTCATCACGTCGGCGGGCGTGGTGCTCGCGGCGACGTTCTCGGCGCTGGCCGTGCTGCCCATCCTGTTCCTCGCGCAGATCGCGTTCATCGTCGCGTTCGGCGTGCTGCTGGACACGTTCGTGGTGCGGTCCCTGCTGGTGCCGGCGCTGGCGGTGGACGTCGGCCGGCGCGTCTGGTGGCCGTCCCGGCTGGCCCGCGGGAAGGACTGACGCCCGCGTGTCACAACCCCGCCCGCTCGATCGTCCTGTCCACGGGAAGTTCTCACGAGGGAGGACGACGATGAAGGTCGCGGTTGCGGGCGGTACGGGCGTCGCGGGGCGCAGGGTGGTCGAGGAGTTGATGCGGACCGGGCACCAGGAGGTGGTGCTCAGCCGGTCGTGGGGGGTCGACCTCACCACTGGTGAGGGTCTCGACGCGGCGCTGACGGGGTGCGAGGCGGTGATCGACGTGTCGAGCCCGTCCGAGTGGGGCCGTGAGGCGGCGGAGCGGTTCTTCACCGACGTCACCGGGCACCTGCTCGACGCCTCGGCGCGGGCCGGTGTCGGCCACCTGGTGGTGCTGTCGATCGTGGGCGCCGACGTGGTCGACGTCGACCACTACTTCGGCAAGCGGCGCCAGGAGGCGCTGGTGGCGGCCGGGCCGGTGCCGTGGACGGTGCTGCGCGCCACCCAGTTCTTCGAGTTCCCGTCGCAGGTGTTGGCGGGGGCGTCGGGGCCGGTGGCGCGCGTGCCACCCATGCTGTCGCAGCCGGTGTCGACCGCCGAAGTCGCGGCGCGGCTGGTGGAGCTGGCGGTCGGCGAGCCGCAGGGGCACGCCGCTCCGATCGCGGGGCCGGAGCGGTTCCGGCTGGTCGACATGGCGCGCGAGGTCGTGGCGCGGCGGGGTGACGACCTGGTGGTCGAGGAGGCGGACGAGAGGCCCGCCGGCCTCGGCACGGGCGGCCTGTGCCCGCGGGGCGAGTACACCGAGGGCAAGGAGACGTTCGCCGAGTACCTGCGGTCGGTGCGCCCGTGAGCGATCACGCCGACCCGGACCAGGCCGACCGGGACCACACCGGCGCTGAGCCCGCCGACGCTGATGCTCCGGCGTCGGAACGGCTCGTGGAGCTGGCCGACGAGTACACCCGCATCCGGCCGCGGCTGGTCGGCGTCGCGTACTCCCTGGTCGGCACCCTGGCGGAGGCGCAGGACGTCGTGTCGGACTGCTGGCTGCGGCTCGCCGCGGCCGACGAGCAGGAGCCCGTCCGCGACGTCGAGGCCTGGGCCGTGGTGGCGGTGGCCCGCCGGGCGCTGGACGTCCTCCGGTCGGCGAGGGTGCAGCGCGTGGACTACGTCGGCCCGTGGCTGCCGGAACCGCTCGTGGATGGCGCGGACGACCCTGCCGACCGGGTGACGCTGGACGACGCGGTGAGCTTCGCGCTGATGATCGTGCTCGAAACCCTCACCCCCGCCGAGCGCACCACGTGGGTGCTGCACGAGGTGTTCGGGATGACGTTCCCGGAGGTCGCGGAGGTCGTCGGCCGCAGCCCGGCGGCCGTGCGGCAACTGGCCGTGCGGGCACGGGCGCACGTCGCCGCCGGCGCGCCGCGGGTCGACGTGGAGACGGCGGAACACCGCCGCGCGGTCGACGCGTTCGTGCGCGCCGTCGGCGAGGGCGACTTGTCAGGGCTCCTGGCCGTGCTGGACCCGGACGTGCTGCTGACCAGCGACGGCGGCGGCCTGGTCGGCGTGGCGCGGCGGCCGGTCCTCGGCGCGGACCGGGTGGCCCACTTCCTCACCGGCGTGCGGCGCAAGCTGGTCGAGGAGCGGATCGTGCCGCTCACCGTCAACGGCGGTCCCGGTTTCGCCGCGCTCACCGACGCCGCGACGAGGTTCGTCGGCTCCTTCACCGTCCACAACGGACTCGTCACCAGGGTGGACATCGTGGCCGCGCCGGACAAGCTGCCGCGCGAGCTGGGGCTCTAGCGCGTCGGGCGCAGGACCAGGGTGACCACCCGAGCACGCCGCGGTAGCCGGGTCCGGCTCGCGTTCCAAGAGCAGTCCCGGCAAGCGCCACCACCCCGTCGTCGGCGAGGTGGCGGCGTGCGGCGGCGAGCGCGGGCAGTGGCGACGAGGTCCGAGCGGGGACGTTTCGGACTCTGCCAGGGTGGTGTCGAACCTCCGCGAGCCGTGGCCCTGCCCGGCGACCGGGAACGGCCGTGACGCCGGGTCGCGTGGAGTGCCCGCGCGGATTCGCTCCGGATTCGCGGTGGACTGGGCATGGCGCTGGAGCGGATCGGGGGGTAAAAATAGCCAACCAAACTTCGTCCGTGCCTGACCTGGTCGGATTCGTGAGAGCGCTCTCGCATCCGTCGGCAGGCGCGGCGCTCCTACTCCTCACAGAGGCTTGTCAATGACGATGAAGCGCCACGCACGGCCAGAGAGCGCTCCCACGCGCTTGGGGCGGGTGCTCGTTCTCGGCCTGCTCCTGGCCGCGACCGCCACGACGACCGCACCCGCGGTCAGCGCGGACCCGCCCCGGCCCGGCACGTCGGACCTCGGCGTGAACGTCAAGGTCTTCGACCCGAGCATGCCGGTCGGCGAGATCCAGGCGGCCCTCGACGCCACGCACGCCGCCCAGGTCGACAACGAGATGGGCGCGCAGCGGTACGCCTACCTCTTCGAGCCCGGCCATTACGGCACGGCGGAGCAGCCGCTGCACATCAAGGTCGGCTACTACACCGAGATCGCGGGCCTCGGCGCCTCGCCCACGGACGTCGTCATCAACGGCAAGGTGGAGGTCTACAACCGCTGCCTGGCCGACGGCGGCACGGGCAACTGCATCGCGCTGGTCAACTTCTGGCGCACCCTCGGCAACCTGACCATCAACATCAACCCGGCCGGCCAGGACGGGTGCCGGTCGTCCGCCAACTTCTGGGCCGTCTCGCAGGCGGTGTCGCTGCGCCGCCTGAACGTCACCAGCGGCACGCTGTCCCTCATGGACTACTGCACCGCCGGCCCGCAGTACGCCAGCGGCGGCTTCATCGCCGACTCCCGCATGCCGTCGGTCGTCAACGGCTCGCAGCAGCAGTGGCTGACCCGTGACAGCGAGGTCACCAGCTGGTCGAACGGCGTGTGGAACCAGGTGTTCTCCGGCGTCGAGGGCGCGCCGGACGACGCGTCGTTCCCGACCCCGCCGTACACCACGCTCGACACCACCCCGCTGAGCCGGGAGAAGCCGTTCCTGTTCGTGGACGGCTCGGGCGAGTACAACGTCCGCGTCCCGTCCGCGCGCCGCGACACCCGCGGCGTGTCGTGGGCCGACGGCATGACGCCGGGCCGCACCATCCCGCTGACCGACTTCTTCGTGGCGACGCCCGCGGACTCGGTGCAGGACATCAACAACCAGCTCGCGCGCGGCAAGCACCTGCTGATCACGCCGGGCGTGTACGACATCGACCGCAGCAGAGGTCAAGCGCCCCGACACCGTGGTCCTCGGCATCGGCCACGCCACGCTGACCGCCGTCAACGGCGCGACCCCGCTGGACGTCGCCGACGTGCCCGGTGTCGTCGTCGCCGGCGTCACGGTCGACGCGGGCCTGGAGACCTCGCCCGTGCTGGTGCGCGTGGGCAAGCCGAACGGCGACCGCCCGAGCGACCCGGCCAACCCGACGACCCTGTCCGACGTGTACTTCCGCGTCGGCGGCCCGCACGTGGGCAAGGTGGAGACGGCGCTGGAGGTCAACAGCGACAACGTCCTCATCGACCACACCTGGGTGTGGCGGGCCGACCACGGCGTCGAGGGCTTCACCGACACCGAGCGCTGGAACACCAACGTCGGCCTCACCGGCGTCGTCGTGAACGGTGACGACGTCACCGCGACCGGCCTGTTCGTCGAGCACTTCCAGCGGCACAACACCGTCTGGAACGGCGAGCGCGGCACCGTCGTGCTCTACCAGAACGAGCTGCCCTACGACCCGCCGACGCAGGCCGACTGGATGAAGGGCGACGTCGAGGGCTGGGCGGGCTACAAGGTGGGCGACCACGTGCGCGACCACACCCTTTACGGCGGTGGCGTCTACGTGTTCAACCAGAACAACCCGTCCATCCACACGGAGAACGGCTTCGAGGTCCCCGCCACCGAGGGCGTCAAGCTGCACCACATCATGACCGTCAACCTGAGCGCCGGCACCATCGACCACGTCGTCAACGGCGTGGGCGGACCGGCTGACAACAGCAACACCGGCGCGCCGGTGTACGTGGCGGAGTACCCGGCCCCGTAACGACGCCGGACGACCGACCGCGAAGGCCGCGCGAGCGGTGCCCACCCCGATGGGGCACCGCTCGCGCGGCCGTGTCGTCGCAGCGCCCGCTCGTCGCGCGGTCCGGTCAGCCGCAGACCGCGCCGGTGGACGCCGAGCCGACGAGCTTCGCGTACTTCGCCAGCACGCCCCGCTGGTACCGGGCGGGCAACGGCTGCCAGCCCTCGCGCCGGGACGCGAGTTCCGCCGGGTCGACGTCGAGGTCCAACGTGCCGGCCGCGACGTTCAGCGTGATCCGGTCGCCGTCGCGCACGAACGCGATCGGCCCGCCGTCCACGGCCTCCGGCGCGACGTGGCCGACGCACAGCCCGGTCGTGCCGCCGGAGAACCGGCCGTCGGTCAGCAGCAGCACGTCCTTGCCCAGCCCGGCGCCCTTGATGGCGGCCGTGATGGCCAGCATCTCGCGCATGCCCGGCCCGCCCTTGGGGCCCTCGTAGCGGATGACGACCACGTCGCCCGCGGTGATGGTGCCGTTCTCCAGGGCGTCCATCGCCGCGCGCTCGCGGTCGAACACCCGCGCCGTGCCGGTGAACACGTCGGAGTCGAACCCGGCGGACTTCACCACCGCGCCGTCGGGCGCCAGCGAGCCGCGCAGGATCGTGATGCCGCCGGTCCGGTGGATCGGCTGGTCCATCGCCCGCAGCACCGTGCCGTCCGGGTCGGGCGGCGCGATGTCGGCCAGGTTCTCGGCGACCGTGCGGCCGGTGACGGTCAGGCAGTCGCCGTGCAGCAGGCCCGCGTCCAGCAGCGCCTTCATCACCACGGGCACGCCGCCGATGCGGTCGACGTCGGTCATCACGTGCCGGCCGAACGGCTTCACGTCCGCCAGGTGCGGCACCTTCGCGCCGATCCGGGTGAAGTCGTCGAGGCTCAGCTCCACCTCGGCCTCGTGCGCGATGGCGAGCAGGTGCAGCACGGCGTTGGTGGAGCCGCCGAACGCCATCACCACGGCGATGGCGTTCTCGAACGCCTCGCGGGTCATGATCTGCCGGGCCGTGATGCCGCGGCGCAGCATCTCCACCACGGCCTGGCCGGACTTGCGGGCGAACCCGTCCCGCCGCCGGTCCGTCGCCGGCGGCGCGGCGCTGCCGGGCAGCGACATGCCGAGCGCCTCGGCCGCGCTCGCCATCGTGTTCGCCGTGTACATGCCGCCGCACGCGCCCTCACCGGGGCAGATGGCGCGTTCGATCAGGTCGACGTCCTCGCGGCTCATCAGGCCGCGGGCGCACGCGCCGACCGCCTCGAACGCGTCGATGATCGTCACCTCGCGCTCGCTGCCGTCGGTCAGGGTGACCCGGCCGGGCAGGATCGAGCCCGCGTACAGGAACACGCTGGCCAGGTCGAGCCGGGCGGCGGCCATCATCATGCCGGGCAGGGACTTGTCGCAGCCCGCGAGCAGCACCGACCCGTCCAGCCGCTCGGCCTGCATGACGGTCTCCACGCTGTCCGCGATGACCTCGCGCGACACGAGCGAGAAGTGCATGCCCTCGTGGCCCATCGAGATGCCGTCGGACACGGAGATGGTGCCGAACTCCAGCGGGTAGCCGCCGGCGGCGTGCACGCCGTCCTTGCTCGCCTTCGCCAGCCGGTCCAGCGACAGGTTGCAGGGCGTGATCTCGTTCCACGACGAGGCGACACCGATCTGGGGCTTCTCCCAGTCGTCGTCACCCATGCCGACGGCCCGCAGCATGCCGCGGGCCGCGGTGCGCTCCAGCCCGTCGGTGACGTCGCGGCTGCGCGGTTTGATGTCCGGGGTCTCGTTCATGGAGCGAACCTAACGCCACCGCGCCGGTGACGTGGTGCCCAACCCGGTCAGCCGCCGCCTTCGTCGTCGTCGCCGCGCTTGCCGCCGCCCCGCTTGTCGTCCTCGTCGTCGACCTTGTCGCCCTTGCCGTCGTTGCCCAGGCGTTGGGAGGACACGACTTCGTCGGACTCGATCAGCGGCGTGCCGTCCTGGACGACGAGCCGCAGCCGGTGCGACTCGCGGTACCGCCTGCTCTCGGCGCCGGTGAAGTCGATGCCGATGTTGACGGTGTCCGGGCCGGACGCGGTGGGTGGCGAGCTGACGACCAGGTCCTTCACGTCTTTCCAGGACTTCTCGTACTGCTCGCGCCCCTGGGCGCGCAGGCCGGGGCCGAGTCGCGTCCACGCCTGGGCGGGCCGGTCGGGCAGCAGCGCGTAGTAGTCCGCCACGGCCTGCGCGAGCTGTTGCGGGGTGGCCGTGGCCGGGGCAGGGGCGGCGGGCGGCGTCGTGGACGTGCCGCCCGCCGTCGTGGTCGAGGCGGGGCCGCGGTTGCCGCTCAGCGCCACCACCAGGGCGATCAGGCCGACGAGGGCCGCGGCTCCCACGGTGATGAGGCCGACGCGCGGGTTGCGCGCGGGGGCGGGCGGCGGCGGGCCGGCG
>NZ_JBHTLK010000043.1:0-39177 GCF_042678885.1 Saccharothrix hoggarensis | reverse complement strand
CAACGCCCGGCCCAGCGCGGCCCGCAGACCGGCGTCGTCCGGCTTCTCCTGCACCGCCCGCCGCAGGTGGGACGCCGCGGTGTGCGGGTCGCCCGCGGCCAGCAGGGCGACGGCGGCTTCCCGCAGCACGTCCACGGCCTGCGGCAGGCTGCCCTTGGGCGCCTGCGCGAGGTTCGCCGCCACCCGGTCTGCCGGCGCCTTGGCCTCCCACAGCCGGGTGGCCGCCCGCGCGTGCAACGCCGCCCGCGCCACGGGACCCAGCTCGGCCAGCACCGCCTCGCGCACCACCGGGTGCACGAACGTCAGCTCGTCGCCGGTCAGCACGTGCGCCGCGACCAGCGCCTCCACCGCGTCCGACAGGCCGGCCTGGTCGACGTCGGCGATCGTGCCCGCCAGCCACGGGTCGGCACCGGTGCCCAACACGGCCGCGGCACCCGCGAGCCGCACCGACTCGGCGGGCAACCGGCCGAGCGTCGCGCGGAACACCGTGCTGGGACCGAGCTTGGCGACCTCGGCGGCGGTGTCCGGCGCGTCCAGCGGCAACCCCAGGGCGTCCAGCTCGTCCACCAGCACGCCGGTCAGGAACGGGTTGCCGGCGCCGGCCGCGTGCAGCGCCGCCACCACCTCCGGGGCGGGCCGCACGCCGCGCGCCGCGACCAGCTCGCCCAGCCCGTGCGGCGTGAGGGGGCGCGGCAGCAGCCGTTCGGCCTGCCGCGACACGCTCAGCTGCGCCAGCGGTCCGGCGTTCGCCGCAGGCGGGCGGGTCGCCACCACGAGCGCGATCGGGAGGTCCGCGATCCGCCGGGACAGGTAGACCAGGAACTGCGCCGACGACAGGTCGGCCCACTGCGCGTCGTCCACGGTGATCAGGAGGGGCCGGGTCGCGGACAGGTCGACGGCCACCCACCACAGCGCGTGCAGCGTGCGGGCCAGTTCGGCTTCGCTCGGGTCGGCCGCCGCGGTGTCGAGCGCCCGCAACGCGTCACCGGACGGTCCGGCCATGATCCGGTCCCGGACCTCGCCGCGGTACCGGGAGATCGACCGCTCCACCAGTTGCCGGACCACACCCCACGCCATGGCGCTCTCCAACGCGTCGCCGACGGCCTGGATGCGTCCGAACCCGCGTTGCTTGGCCAACGCCCTGGTGTCCTGCACGAGCCGGGTCTTGCCGATGCCCGCACGGCCCTCGATCACCACCACCCGGCCGTCACCGGCCGCCGCCGAGTCGAGCGCGGCCGTGATGCGCGCGAGCTCCCGGTCCCGTTCGAGGGTGCTCATCCGACCAGGCGCGACAGGCGGTCGGGGTCGCGCAGCGCACGGCCGTGGCCGAACAGCACCAGCTTCGGCCGCAGCTCGGCCAACCTGCGCATGGACGCGCGGTTGAGCTCGTCGTCGTAGGTGAGGAACTTCGGCGGCGCGGACGGGCGCAGCACGTTGAAGAACACGTCACCGCAGATCAGCACGCCGTCGTGGTCCCGCCACAGGGCGATGTGACCCGGCGAGTGGCCGGGCACGTCCAGCACGGTGAACCCGGCCACCTCGTCACCCTCGCGCAGCCCGCGGGCCACGGGGTGGGCGTCCGGCATCGGCATCCGCGACATCAGCGCGGGCACGAGACCGGGGCCGGTGGCGGGCGTCGCGGTCGCGATCGCCTCGGCGTCCCGCTGCCCCGCCCACAACGGCACGTCGTACCGCTCGCACACGGCCCGGCTGGACCCGAAGTGGTCGGGGTGCGCGTGGGTCACGACGTGCGCCGCGAGCGTGCGCCCGTCCAACTGCCTGGTGATCCGCTTGCGCGCCGAGGGCGTGCCGGCGTCCACGAGCACGTCCTCCACCAGGTAGGCGTTCACCAGGTGAGGGGGACGGCCGAGCAACTGGTGGACTCCGGGAGCCAGTGGGCGCACGCCGGTGATCGTAGCGTCCACGCAGCTCAACGGGATGCTTCGGTCACAGGATCCAGTACACGCGGGTGGGTCGCGATGTGCGGCTCAGCTGATCGATGCTTCGGTCGAACCAGGTGTCGTAGTAGGTGAGGAAGTCCCGGACCCAGGACCCATCGGTCACCCATGCCGATGTTGACCAGGTGTCCCCGCCGGGGGCCGGCGGTGACCAAGCCGACCTCGTCCCCGCACCCGCTTTGGATGATCGGCAGGTCGTCACGTGAGCGCATGGACGCGACGTGAGCCGACGCTGGAAGACGTGGCGAGCGCCGCGGGACGGTCCCGGGCGACCGCGTCCCGCGTGGTGAGCGGTCGGGGGCCCGCATCGGACGCCACCCGAGCCCAGGTCGTCCCGGCGGCCGATGAACTGCGCTACGTCCCGTACACCGCAGCTCGCGCGTTGGCCCGTCGCAGCGGCACGCGCATAGCGGTGGCGGTCGGCGGCCGGACCGCCGACGTGCTGAACGATCCGTACGTCGCCCAGGTCGTCGCCACCACCGCCGAGGTCGCCGCCGCGCGCGACCTCGGCGTGTCCCTGCACTGGGTGCCGCTGCGCGAACCGGCCGAACTCACGCGCCTGGTGGACCACCGCAGCGTCGACTCCGTCGTCCTGGTCAACCCGACCGCACCGGCGCTCGCCGCGGTGCCCCGGTCGGGTCGCGGTCGGGTCGCGGCCATCGGGGTCGGGTCGCGGCACGTGCCGTCCTTCGACGTCGACAACGGCGCGGGCACCACCGGTGTGGCGGAGCACCTGCTGGGTAGCGGCAGGCGGCGCATCGCCATGATCGGTGGTCCGACGTGGCTGCCGTGCTCGCACCGGGCGGCAGCGGCCTACCAGCGAGCGGTCGACGCGGTCGACGCGCCGGCCCGAATGGTGCCCGGCGACTACCCCGCCCCCGGCGGTGCGGCGGCCGTCACGGAGATCATGGCTCGTTGCCCGACACAGACGCGACCTTCGCGCTGGGCGATCTCCCCGCGCTGGGCGCACTGGACGCGCTGCGCCGCGCGGGGATCGACGTGCCGGGCGATGTCGCGGTCGCCGGGTTCGACGACCTGGCCTTCGCAAGCCTCACCGAACCCGCGCTCACAACCACCAGCCACCCCGTCGAGCAGATCGCCGGGAACGCCGCCGTCGCCGTGCTGGAACGACGGGCCCCGAGCCCGTCCACGCCCTTCCCGTCCATCCTGATCCACCGCGACAGCACCTGACCTTCCGAGCGGACCAGGTCGTCAACCGGCGTCCGTTCACACGATCCGGTGAGGACAGTCGAGATCACGACCGTCCGGGATGGACGGACTGCCGCGTCGGGGCTCCGCGTGTGTCATCCACGTCGGGAACCGCCTGGTCCGATATTCTGGACACATGACCGTCGGGCATGCGCAAGCGTCGACCACGGGCCAGGACGCGCCGGCGCAGCAGCTCTCCGACGCGAGCACGACGACCGCGCCGCGAACCGCCGATCCACTCGGTGCCCCGCGTTCCGCCGGAGCATCGGCGTGAGCGGGCCCGAAGGAACCGATCCCACCGAGGTGCGAGCCGCATCGACGCCGCCGGCCAGTCGGGGTCGGTTCTTCACGGACTGGCGGGCGTTGGCGCCGCTGGTCGCCGTGGCGGTGATGGCCGCGTCCTGGGGCCGCGACGTGCCCTCGCTACTGCTCGTGGTCATCGCCCTGGTCCTGGGCGCCGCGGTGCTGGCCGCGGTGCACCACGCCGAAGTGGTGGCGCATCGCGTCGGGGAACCCTTCGGATCACTGCTGCTGGCCGTCGCCGTCACCGTCATCGAGGTCGGCCTGATCGTGACCCTGATGATCGCCGGGGGCGCCGGCACCGCCTCGCTGGCCCGTGACACCGTCTTCGCCGCCGTGATGATCACCTGCAACGGGATCCTGGGCCTGTCGTTGCTGATCGGCGCCGTGAAGTACCGGCTCGCAGTGTTCAACGCCGAGGGCACCGGCGCGGCCCTGTCCACCGTCGCCGCACTGGCTGTCGTCTGCCTGGTGCTGCCGACGTTCACCACCGCCAGGCCCGGGCCCGAGTTCTCCCCGACGCAGCTGACGTTCGCCGCTGTGGCGTCGCTCGTCCTCTACGCCGCGTTCGTCAGCACCCAGACCGTGCGCCACCGCGACTTCTTCCTGCCCGTCACCAGCGACGGCGTGGTCGTCAACGACGCCGACGGCGACGACCACGCCGACCCGCCCACCAACCGCGCCGCGGCCACGAGCGTCGCGCTGCTGCTCGTCGCGCTCGTCGCGGTCGTCGGCCTGGCCAAGGTGTTGTCCCCCGCGATCGAGACCACCGTCGCCGGTCTCGGCCTGCCGCACGCGTTCGTCGGCGTGGTCATCGCCCTGCTCGTGCTGCTGCCCGAGACCCTCGCCGCCGCCAACGCCGCCCGCCGCAACCGCATCCAGGTCAGCCTCAACCTCGCCCTGGGCTCCGCCATGGCCAGCATCGGCCTGACCATCCCCGCGATCGCCATCACGACGATCTGGCTACCCGGGCCCCTGCTGCTCGGCCTCGGCGCGAACCAGATCGTCCTGCTCGCGATCACCATCGTCGTCGCCACCCTGACCGTCGTCCCCGGTCGAGCCACCCGGCTGCAGGGAACCGTCCACCTCATCCTGCTCGGCGCGTTCCTCCTCCTCGCCGCCAACCCCTGACCGGAGCGACGCAGCCGGCCGCACCGCGGTTGAGCAGGCGAATCAGCGCGCGCTCAACACCCGGTCAGCGGAGGTCGCCACGATGGCGCCGTCCAGGAGGCGCCGTGACGGACGGCCGGACTCGCGGTCGTGCGCGCGGGTTCGTCCTCCAACAGAGGAGAGGTTCGATGCGACGAGCTTGGTGCGCCGCCGTAGTGGCGGTCATCGCGGGTGCGGGGGTTACCGGCCATGCTTCGGCGGTCGAGGGGGTGGCGGGGGTGGCGGGGCCGCCGGTGGCGGTCGTGGGCGCCATGGCCAGTGGGCACGACGGCAACGTGCCGGCCAACACCCTCGACAACGACCTGACCACCCGCTGGTCAGCCGAGGGGGACGGGGTGTGGATCCGCTACGACCTCGGCTCGGCGCAGACCGTCGGCTCGGTCTCGATCGCCTGGCACAAGGGCGACACCAGGACGGCGACCTTCGATGTCCAGCTGTCGGGTGACGGGTCGTCGTGGACCACCGCGCTGGCGCGCAAGACCAGCAGCGGCGGCACGGTTCGGCACGAGAACTACGACTTCGCCGACACCTCGGCGCGGTACCTGCGTGTGGTCGGTTACGGCAACACGGTGAACGACTGGACCAGCATCACCGAGGCGACCGTCAACGGGGCCGACGGCGGAGGGGGCGGCACGTGCGCCTACCCGGCCGGCGTGCTGAACCTCGCGAACTGGTACATCGGGCTGCCGATCGGCGCGGAGGAGAGTCCCACCAACGTCTACCAGCCGCAGCTCGCGACCTACTCGGTCGACCCGTGGTTCGTCACGACCCCGAACTGCGACGCGGTCCGCTTCCGGGCCGCGGTGAACGGCGTGACCACCAGCGGGTCGAGCTACCCCCGCTCGGAACTCCGCGAGATGTCGGGTACGGCCAAGGCGAGTTGGTCGTCCACGTCGGGGACGCACACGATGGTGGTCGACCAGGCCATCACCGCCCTGCCCGAGGACAAGCCGCACGTCGTGGCCGGGCAGATCCACGACGGCAGCGACGACGTCTCCGTCTTCCGGCTGGAGGGCGGCAACCTCTACGTCACCAACGGTGACACGTCCCACCACAAGCTCGTGACGAGCAACTACGTGCTGGGCACGAGGTTCCAGGCGAAGTTCGTCGTCAGCGGGGGCCAGATCAAGGCCTACTACAACGGCGTGCTGCAGACCACGATCTCGAAGAGCTTCACCGGGGGCTACTTCAAGGCCGGCGCGTACACGCAGGCCAACTGCACCAACTCGACGCCCTGCGACACGGGCAACTACGGCGAGGTGCAGATCTACGGGCTGAGCGTGACGCACGGTGGTGACCAGGGCGCCGGCCGCACGGTCGACGTCGCCGACTCGGCCCAGCTGCAGAGCGCGTTCGCCGCCGCGCAGGCCGGGGACCGGATCGTGCTCGCGGACGGCCGCTACTCGATCGGCAAGATGACCGGCCGCCACGGGACCGCCGCCGCGCCCATCACCGTGGTCGCGGCGAACCGCGGCCAGGCGGTGGTCGACGACGGGCAGCTCGAGGTGGCGAACTCCTCCTACGTCATATTCGAGGGTCTCAAGTGGACGAACAGCGACACGTTGAAGATCACCAGCTCCAACAACGTGCGCCTGACCCGCAACCACTTCCGGTTGACCGAGGAGTCGTCCCTGAAGTGGGTGATCATCCAGGGCGCGAACAGCCACCACAACCGCGTCGACCACAACCTGTTCGAGGAGAAGCACCAGCTGGGCAACTTCATCACGATCGACGGCTCGGACACCCAGCAGTCGCAGCACGACCTCATCGACCACAACCACTTCCGCAACATCGGCCCGAGGGCGACCAACGAGATGGAGGCCATCCGGGTCGGCTGGAGCGGCATCTCCCGGTCGAGCGGGTTCACCGTGGTCGAGTCGAACCTGTTCGAGAACTGCGACGGTGACCCGGAGATCATCTCGGTCAAGAGCAACGACAACATCGTCCGGTACAACACGTTCCGCACCTCTCAGGGCACCCTGTCGCACCGGCACGGCAACCGCGGCACGTTCCACGGCAACTTCTTCCTCGGCGGCGGCAAGGCGGGCACCGGCGGCATCCGGGTCTACGGCCAGGACCACAGGATCTACAACAACCACTTCGAAGGCCTCACCGGCACCGGCTACGACGCCGCGCTGCAACTCGACGGAGGCGACGTGGACACGTCCGGCGCGTTGAGCGCCCATTGGCGGGTCTACCGGGCGACTGTCGCGCACAACACCTTCGTCGACAACGTGTCGAACATCGAGATCGGCGCCAACTACTCCCTCGCGCCGGTCGACCTGGTCATCACGGACAACGTGGTCAGCGGCAGCCAGGGCAGGTTGTTCAACGAGCGCAAGGCGCCGGTGAACGCGACCTACGCCGGCAACATCGCCTGGCCCACCGGGTCGGCGACCACCGGTGTCACGAAGTCCGCCGACGCCGTCAGGACCGTCGACCCGCTGCTGGTCCGCGACGGATCGATCCACCGGATCGGCGCGGCGAGCCCGGCGATCGACTCCGGCACCGGCCGCCACCCGTTCGTCACCGACGACCTCGACGGGCAGGCGCGCACCGGTGGCGCGGACGTCGGCGCGGACGAGCGGTCCACCGCCCCGGTCACCCGCGGCCCGCTCGGCGCGGCCGACGTCGGCCCGACCGCGCCCTGACGACCTCGACGGGAAGTCCGGCAGCAGGCATGTGGCGATTGCCGCGGCGAAACGCCGTGGTAATCGCCACATGCCTACCGGCAATTCCTTCGATGACAACCCACACCCTCCGGAGGCACCAACTCGCAGGAATTGTCGGACGTGACAGGCACACGTGGCGGAATGGCTCTTGAATGGAAGCTGTTGAAGGTCACGGGTCTACGATCGGTCACACCTCATGAGGTTCCGATGACATTCCGCGGCTCACGGGATCGGTGTCGGGGGTGGCGAACCGGGCGTGCCCCTGGGCTGACGGGGTGAAGGCAGGTGCTCCAACCGAGCGTCACGCCACCCTCACGCGCCGTAAATCGAGCCGGCGCTGACATCCTGTCGGGGACGGGTGAGGTGAGCGCCGGGGGGCAACGTGGAGTTCGGCCTGTTGGGCACGGTCGTGGTCCGCCACGAGGAGCACGAGATCGTCCTGGGCAGCGGCCGCGTGCGCGCGATCCTGGCGATGCTGCTGCTCGAACCGGGTCGCGTCGTGGCGGTGGACCGGCTGGTCGACGTGATGTGGTCCGCCGAGAAAGGACCACCGGCCACAGCGCGCAACAGCATCCAGAGCTGCGTCTCCCAACTGCGGGCGATGTTCGCCGCCGACCCCGCGGTGCGGCTGTCCCACCGAAGCCCCGGCTACCTGCTGGAGGTCGACCCGGATCGCGTCGACCTGCACCGGTTCCGGTCCTTGGTCGACCAGGCGCGCGGTAGCGAGAACGCCCGCACGAGCGTCGGCTTGCTGCGTCGGGCACTGGCCCTGTGGCGGGCCGAGCCGATGGCCGACGTCGAGGCGCCCGGGCTGCGGGCGGTGAAGCACGGACTCGTCCAGCAGCGGCTGTCGGCGCTGGAGGACTGCGTCGAGCTCGAACTGGCGTTGGGCCGGCACGGCGAACTCATCCCCGAGCTGACCCTGCTGGTCGCCGAGCACCCGCTGCGCGAGCGGTTCCACGCCCAACTGATGCTCGCCCTCTACCGCGCCGGGCGCGCGGGTGACGCCCTGCGCGCGTTCCAGAACGCCAGGGAGGCGTTGAAGGAGCACGTGGGCACCGATCCGGGTCGCGAGCTGCTCCGGCGGTACGAACAGGTGCTGCACGGTGACCCGGCCCTCGACCTCCCGTCCGCGCCCGCGGCCTCGGTACCCCTCGCGCGGCCCGTCCGTCCAGCTGTGGTGCCGCGCCACCTCCCTCCGGCGCCGACGGGTTTCACGGGCCGTCGCCGGGAACTCGACGCGTTGACCGCCGTCCTCGGTTCGGCGGACGACTCCGTGGTGATCTCGGCGATCGGCGGCCTCGGCGGCGTGGGCAAGACGTGGCTCGCGCTGCACTGGGCGCACCGCCACCTCGACCGGTTCCCCGACGGCCAGTTGTTCGTGGACCTCCGTGGATTCGACCCCGTCGAAGGACCGCTGGAACCCGCCGAGGCACTGCGCGGGTTCCTCTGCGCCCTCGGGGTCGATCCCACCGACGTGCCGGGCGAGCTGAACGCCCGCGTCGGGCTGTACCGCAGCCTCGTCGCGGGCAAGCGGCTGTTGGTGGTGCTGGACAACGCCCGTGACGCGGCGCACGTGACCCACCTGCTGCCCGGCACGGCGGGCTGCACCGTGCTGATCACCAGCCGGGACCGGATGCAGGGGCTGGCCACCACCTACGGCGCCCGCAACGTCGCACTGGACGTGCTCTCCGAATCCGAGGCGCACGACCTGCTCGCCCAGCGCCTCGGCGACCAGCGCGTGGCCCACGAGCCGGATGCCGTGGCGGAACTGCTGGCGTACTGCGCGGGCCTGCCGCTGGCCCTCGGGATCGTCGCCAGCCGCGCGGCGGCCCGGCCCGGCTTCCCGCTCGCCGCGCCTGCCGCCGAACTGCGCGACACGGCCACCCGGCTGAGCACCTTGGACACCGGTGACCCCGCCACCAGCCTCCGCACGGTGCTGTCCTGGTCGCACTCCGCCCTGGACCCGCACCAGGCGCGCGGGCTGGAGCTGCTGGGCCTGGCTCCCGGACCGGACATCGGCTCGCCCGCCGCGGCCGTCTTGCTCGGGCTGACCGACGCCGAGGCGGTGGCGCTCCTGCGGGCCCTGGAACGGATGTCACTGGTGGACGAGCACGCCCCGGCGAGGTGGCGCATGCACGACCTGATCCGCCTGCACGCCGCAGAGCAGGCACGCCACGGGCAACCGGCCGACGAACGGCGATCAGCGCTGCACCGGGTGACCGACTTCTACCTGCACACCGCGCACGCCGCGCACCTGCTCCTGCACCCGCACCGCGAGCCGATCGACCTCGGCGCGCCGGCAGCCGGCTGCCGACCTCGGCCGCTGCCGGATCGGGCCGCCGCGTTGGCGTGGTTCCAAGCCGAGCACGCCAACCTGCTGGCCACCCCGCCCGTCGCCGTCGACCTCGACCGGCCGGAGTCGGCCTGGCAGCTGATCGTGACGCTGGACCTGTTCACCGCCTGGCGCGGCCACCTCTACGACCAAATCGGCCTCTGGCAGACCGGGCTGGACGCCGCGCGGCGCTCCGGTGACCCCGCCGCGCGAGCCCTGGCACACCGCAGGCTGGGCCTCGCCTGTGCCAAGGCCAGGCGGCACGCCGAGGCGCTGGACCACCTCAGCGCTGCCCTGGCGTGCCATGAGCAGGTCGACGACCCGCTGGGCGAGGCCTACACCCACCGCTACCTCGCCTGGACGTGGGCGAGGCAGGGGGACAACGTCCAGGCCGTCCGGCACGCCGCCCGCGCCCGCGACCTCTCCCGCCAGGTGGACAACCCGGTGCTGGAAGCGCACGCGCTGAACTCCCTCGGCCTCTACACCGCCCGGCTCGGCCACCACGACGAGGCCCGCACCCACTGCGAGGCCGCGCTCACCCTGTTCCGGGCGCACCACCACCCCGACGGTGAGGCGGACACGCTGGACAGCCTGGGCTTCGTCGCCCACCAGAGCGGCCGGCACACCGAAGCCCTCGACTACTACCGGCAGGCCCGTGCCCTGTTCCACGACGTCGGCAACACCTACGCGGAAGCGAGCACATCCGACTGGCTGGCCCGCACCTACACCGCGCTCCACGACCACCACCGGGCCCGCGAGGCGTGGCACCACGCCCTGCAGCTGTACGAGGCCCGGGGCTACACCGACGACGCCGAGGCCGTCCAGCGGCGGCTGGACGGCCTCGGCTCACCACCACGCACTGCTATCGGTCACGGTACTTAGATCGGGACTCGAACAGCCAGATCACTCGAAGTGCGCCACTGCCTCGTCCGCCGGCTCGCCGTGCAGCCAAGTCAACTCGTGCGGCACCCCACGGATCATCATGGACTGGGAGGCGAGCTGCTGTCGCGCGTCGGATTCTTCGAGTGGGCCGTCGGCGATCCACTCGAGGTGGGTTCCATCCGGCCGCACCAGGACGATGTCGAGGAAGATCCGATCCTCGGCAGCGGTCCTCCGGCGTTTGAGGACACCGGTCGCCCAGTAGACCGAGTCGAGCTTGACGCGAACGTAGCCACCCAGCTGCCCGTCCACGTGTAGCGCACCGACCTTGTCGACGTATTCGACCAGGTCGTCGGGCAGCGGCTTCGACCCCGCGAACCGATCCGGGCTCATCTTCGCCCCCTGAACCAAGGTCGGCGGTGGTTGATGTGGAAGTTGAAGTAGTCGTGCCGACCACGTGAACTGTAGGTCAGGTTGGAGGACCACCCGTGCTTTCCCTTTTTCGCGGGACCTCGCCACGCTTTCCTGCCCCGTTCGAGCATCCGCGCTCCGTTGCGGGCGAAGCTCTTCGTCGCCTTGCGTCCCACCCACATCCGACCAGCCAACCAAGCAGTGGCTCTGGTGGCTCGAACGGACGCGTTCGCCTTCCTCGCGGCGTGGGCGGCCTTGGCTATCTTCACCACGCGGTACGCCCGGTAGGCCCATGCGGCCACACCCAGCCCGGGGACGAACCCCGCGACGGTGAGTGCGATGCCCCATTTGTTCTTCCACGCCCACCTCCCGGCTTTCCTCAGCCACGAGGCCCGACCGTCGAGGTCGACCTTGTTGACGGGATCGGCGTGCGAGTAGTCGTAGGCAGTGGCATTGCCCCCTTCGACCGGGTCGACGCTCAGGAACCGGCCGAAGCGCGGGTCGTACACGCGGACGCCCATGAGGACGGTGCCGGCCAGCGTGTCGCTGGAGCGCTGCTTCGCTCCCAGCCACCCGTAGCGGTTGTGCGGCTGATCGGCGGACGGGAGGCCGTACTCGTCGTAGTCGAACAGCTCGGGTGCGGTCAGGGGCGCGTCGATCGTTGCCACCACGGAGCCGAACAGGCCCGCCAGCTGGAGGGTCGTCTCCCCCGCGCTGACGACGGCCGCCAGGTCGCCGTCCGGGCCCGACACCATGCGCGTCGTGCCGGCATCGGGCTCGGCGATCCACGACGGTTCGTCGGAGTCGTCGCCGTAGTGGTTGGTGCTGGTGCCGGTGGTGGTCCACTTCCCTTCGCCGCCGGCGTCGGTGTGGCTGGCGCGCAGGCGCATCGCGGGGTCGAGGGTCCAGCGCTTGCGGTCGGTGCCGAGGGTTTGGGCGGCGATCATGTCGTTGGCGTAGTAGGCCAGCGAAAGGCCGTCCGGGGTCGTGAGGGTGCGGCCCAGGGCGTCGTAGGTGAACCCCGGGTCGGTGACGCGGTCGGCGGTGTCGACGGCGTGGGTGGTGCCGCCGTCCGCACCATCGGTGTTGCAGGCGCCGTCCGGGCCCGGCTGGAAAACCTGCTTGGCCTTGCGGTTGGTGCGGTTGTCGTAGGTGTAGGCGCGAGTGGTGCACGCGCCGCTCGGATCACGTTGTTCGGCGCGGAGCAGTCGGCTGATGCCGTCGTAGGCGTAGGTCTTCCAACCGCCGGTGTAGGTGTGGGACATCCACTGCGACCGCGAGTTCTCCACCACGGACTCGGCGTAGACGACGTCACCGCTGCCCCGGCTGTAGGTGCGTTGCACCGGGGAGAAGGACGCGTCGAGCCGATCGCGCCGCACCAGCCCGCCGGGGTAGGTCTGCTCGACCAGCTGACCGTCTGGGCTGTAGCGGGCGGTGAAAGTGCCGACGGTGGAGTCGGTCAGGGCGGTGACCAGGTCACGCGGTTCGACGGTGCGGTCGTAGGCGTAGCTGCGGAACCCCGACGGGTCGGAGACCTTGGTCAGGCGGCCGTGCCGGTCGTGCTCGGTGCGGGTGACCGCACCGTCCCCGTCGGTGTAGGTCAACGGGCGACCGAGGGTGTCCTGTTCTTCGGTGATGACGGCGTCGGGGGTGCGGGTGCGCAGTTCCGCACCGGTGGTCGGGTCGTACTCGGTGGTCACCGTGGGCACCGGTTGGGTGCCGTCGTCGGAGGTGGTCGCCACGGTGGCGGTGCGGCCCGCCGTGTCGAACGTGGTGGTGACGCGGCGGGTGCGGCCCGCGGCGGTTTCGGAGACGACGGTCTCACCGCCGAACCGGTGGTAGGACTCGATCCGACGGACCGGCAGGTCGGTGGCCATCCGCGTCGGATCATGGCCCGTGATGGCCCCGGCAACACGGCGCACGCAGAGCTTCCCGGCCCATTCCGGCTTGTTGCCGCACGCGGTGTCGGAGGGGTTCGGGCCGGCGGTGTAGTGGATGTTGACCTTGGTGCGCGCGTCGGTGCCGGTGGCATCGATGCCCCAGTCGGCGGTGGTGCGTCCGGCGTCGTCGTAGACGGTGTGGGTGGCGAGGTTCAGCCCGCCCGGGCCGGCGTCGTCGAGGAACGACGTGGCCTTCCTCAGCCGCCACCCGGACGTGCCGCCCTTCTCCGCGCCGTACCCGGTGCGGTCGATCGTGACGTCGGCGTCGGGATAGCCGGCGGTGATCTGGGCGCCCTGTTGGCTGGTGGTCAGCAAGTGGTAGTTCGCGCCGTCCGGCTTGCCCTCGTCGTAGGTGTTGACGGTGTGCGCGCGAGCGACCACCTGGGTGCCGGCGGGCAGCGTGGGCCGGTTGCCGGTGGGGTCGACCAGTTCCTTCGCCAGGGCCATGACGGTGACCGGGCTGAGGGTTTCGACCAGGTCGAGCCCGTCCGCGCTGTAACGGTTGGTGCTGGACAGCAACCGTGCCCGCTCGCCGGTGTCCGCGGGGAGGTTCAGCTCGCCCGCGAGGACGGCGGCGTCGGGCAGTTCGCCCAGGGCCAGCAAGCGGTTGGTCGACTCCAGCGTGCGCACGGTGTTGCCGAACCGGTCGTACTCGGTGGTGTCGATGTGCCCGCCGGGGGTGGCGACGTTGACCTCCTGTCCGGAGGCGTTGAGGTAGTGCACCGTGGCGTGCCGGTAGCCGTCGGCTCCCGGTGTGGCCGGCGGCGGGTCCTGGCTGCCGAAGATCGCGGTGGCGTCGGTGGGCAGGTCGGTCTGCGCCCACCGCGACACCGACGCGAAGTCCATGTCGTGCGGGCCACCGGCGCCGCGGGTGAGCGGGACCTGGTAGACGACGGTGGTCGCGGTCTCGCCGTCGACCTGGTCGCGGGTGCCGGGGACCAACGCGGCCCGCCGGACGCGCAGCAACCTGTCGGCGTCGGGGTCGCCGGGCGCTGTGCCGTGGTCGAACCGGAACGGCTGCTGCCCCGGCGGGAACACCGCGGTCACCCGGCCGTCGGCGTCGTAGTCGTAGGTCGTCTTCAGCAGCGGGGTGATGCGGGGGTCCCACGTCTCGCGCAGCCGCCCGGAGTTGTCGTAGAGGTAGCGGGCGACCTCGACAGCGGTCATCGCCGTGCCGTCCCACGTCCACAGCTTGATCGCCCGGACCCGGTCGGTGACGTCGCCGAGCCCGGTCGCGGTGGCGGTGGTGCCGGTGGCGTAGTCGTACTCCAGGACCTCGCAGCCGCGCGCCGGGATGGCGGCCGCGCAGTCACCCACGCCCGGCTGCACGGGGTTGGCGACCCGCTTGGGCAGGGCCCGGCCGTTGCCCGTCTGGTAGGTGGTGCGTGACGTGGAGTCGGCGTCGGCGGTCCAGCTCGCGGTCGCCGCCCAGACGTCGCCCTGCTTGGTGAACTCGGCGGTGGCGTCGTCGGCCTCGTCGAGCCGATAGGTGTTGTCGTCGACCTTGGTGAGGGTCGCTCCCTCGTTGCCGGGTTCGGGGGTGAAGGTGCCGTCGGCGTGCCGGGAGAACGTCGTCCAGGTGCCGTCGAGCGAGTTGACCTTGACGAGGTTGGTCTCCGGGAACTCCAGGGTGGTGTACTCCATGGCGGCTTCGCCGTCGGCCGCGCCGCCGCGCCACTGGGGGCCGAAGGGCGCCACGATCTCGGTGAACGACAGGTGGTCGAAGAACACCTGCTTGCCGGAGCCGGGCGCGAACCCGTTGTACAGCCGCAGGAACGCCTCGGTGGCGTCCGGCGGCACGGTGAAGTCGACGCTGAGCTGCTGCCAGCCGTCGGTGTAGGTCGCGGGGCCGCTGGGCGTGGCCCGGTAGCCGGCGCCGGGCGTCTTGGTCCACGGCACCAGCCGCAGGCCCCGCTCCTGCCCGTAGGGCGCGGGCAGCGCCAGGCCGCTCGCGGAGGGCACGTAGATCCAGCCGGTGAACCGGTAGGACTTGCCCGGCTGCATACCCAGCCGCATCGCGCCCACGTCACCGCCGACGTGGGCGAAGGTGTCGCCCTGCTTCGCCAGGGCGTTGGTCGAGGAGGACATCGGCGTGACCACGATCGAGTCGGTGCTGTTGTCGTGGCCCCGGGTGGTGGAGCGGGCGATGGTCGTGTCACTCGCCCCGAAGCCGGTCAGGTCGGTGGTGACGTGCCGCTGGTTGGGGCTGAGCCGCTCGCCCTGCGGCAGCCAGCCGTCGCGCGGCTCCCTCGAGGAGGCGGTCCGGGAGACGGTCAGGCCGAGGTCGTCGGTGTCGGTCGCGTCGAGGGTGTGGTCGCCGGTGAGCAGGTTGACCGAGCCCGGCCCGATCTCGGTGCTCGCCGCGCCGTCGCCGTTCGGGTCGACGGTGACGCGCACCCACGCGGTGTCGTAGGCCGGGTCGGTGTCCTTGGCGGTGAACAGCCTGGCCCGGACCTCCACCACGCCGCCGACCGTGCCCAGGGTGTCCGCCGCCGTCCACACGGCGTGCTCACCCAGGTCGGTCAGCGGCACGCGGGACGCGGTGATCGCGGCGCCCGCGGCGGTGCGCAGGTTCACCAGGGGGATCTCGGCTTCCGGCGCGCCGGGGCCGCGCCGGTACTGGAACGTGGCCCGGGTGTAACCGGGCCTACCGGTGACCGCGATCTTCATCCGCTTGACCGCGGTGGACCCGGCGAGGGGCAGCGCCAGGCCGGCCCGGCCGACGTTGAACCGGTAGGTGTTCGGACCGGACAGGTGCCCGGCACGGTCCTTGGCCCGCACGGTGAGCGTGCGGGCGCCTTCCGCGGACGGCGTGATCGTCACGGTGGCCGGCCCGGTGGCCGCCAGCGTGGTCGACGTGGTGTCGGTGTCCAGCGAGTACACGAACGCGGCCAGGTCTGCGGTGCCCGCCGCCGGGGTGAAGGTGAAGGTCCCGGCCTGCCCGCTGCCGCCGTGCCAGCCACCGTCGGCGGGGTACTGCGACGAGGCCACGAAGGGGACGCCGGGCGCGCCCGCGTCGGCCACGAACTCGCACCACGGACCCCAGGCGCCCTCGCCCGCCGCGTTGACGCCGCGGGCTCGCCACGCGTACGCGGTGCCCTCGGTCAACTGGCCCGGCGGGATCGCGGCGCCGAACACCGAACCGGAAGCACCCGGCTCGGTGGTGACCTCGCCGACCGCGGCGCCGTCCACGCGCTGCCAGGTGAACTGGGCACGGACGTCGCCGCCGCTCGAACTGGTCACCGTCGACCGCAGGGTCGGGGTGAGCGACGCGATCGACGGGCGCCCCGTTCCGGTCAGGCACGACGTGGCCGGCACCGTCGAGGGCGACGAGGCCGCGGGCACCGCGCCGTAGGTGATGCTCATGGTCGGGTTGTTGTCGAACTTCTTGTGGTAGGTGGCGTCGTTCTCGTGCGCCGCCGGCGTGCGGATGCCGAACGACACCGACGTCCAGTCCTCGGCGACGGCGAACCTCACCGCGCTCGTCACGTCCACCGGCACCGGGCCGGCCGGGCACGCCGCCGAGTGGCCCTTGGCGGCGTTCACGGTGGCGACCAGCGGCTTGAAGCCGCCGTAGGTGTTGGTCCACACGACGTTCGAGGAGGTCTCCTGGTAGGCCCACGTCCACGACGAGGTCATCCAGTTCGTGCGGTACACCTCGAACGGCCGCGGGTCGCAGCCGCCCGACCAGGTCTCCTGGAGGTTCCAGGTGGCCGACACGACGTTCTGCCCGGACAGCCCGGCCAACCGCATGTTGAAGAACGACCGACGCCGGTTCGCGCCGTTGTTCGGGCTGCCGATCTCGGCGTCCTGGGTGACGTTGTAGTAGGAGGTGCCGGGCGTGGCCGAGTCGACGAAGCTCCACGAGTGCCGGGTGGAGGTGTAGCCGGGGTCGATGAACAGCGGGAACTTCGTGGCGGGGTCGGCCAGCACCGCGTCCAGGTCCGGTGTGACGATGAGGTCGGAGCCCTTCAGCTCGGCCCGCATCTCCCGCACCGCACCGCGTCTCGGCGTGTTCAGCGCACCCGTGGCGTCCCACATGCGCGGTGAGGAGGAGGTGAACACCGGCTGGTTCGCGCCGTCCGCGCCCGGAGGTCCCAACTGTGCCTCGTCGACCGCCTCGGTGACGCCGTTCCGACCGGGCCGCAGCGTCAAGCCCTTGGTGCTGGTGGGGAACCGCAGGGCGCGCAACGCCGGGTTCGCCGCGGCCTGCCTGTCGCGCACGACCAGCACCTCTGAGAACCCGTTGGCGTCCACGGCGACCCGCAGGTCGACGCCCGGCAGCACCTCCGGGTAGGTCGCGGTGCCCGCGTCGAGCGTCGGGCGCGGCAGCCGGCCGACCGGTGAGCCGAGCGCGAGTTCGCGGCCGTTGTCGCTCATCGTGATCAGCGGACCGTCACCGCCCGCGGACAGCCGCATGCCCAGCGGCACCGCGAACGGCGCCACCGCACCGTCTTGGAACCCCAGGCGGGTGTCCACCGGCACCCAGTCCTCACCGCGGCGCACGCGGACCGGCTGGGCGTGCTGCTCACGGGTGAACGTGCCGTCCGGGTTGGCGAACACCAACGCCGACTCCGACGTCTGCGACCGCACCCCGACCCTGCCGTCGCACAACCGCGCCGCCACCACCGCCGATACCGGATCCGGTCGGTCCGGCGGGCAACTCGCCGCCCTCGGCGCCGGCGCGCTCTCGCGGGCGAGGACCGGACCGGCTGCCACGACCTGGGTCACACCCGCGGTCAGGACCACGACCAGGAACGCCGACAGACCCTTGGCGAACGGACCGGGTCCGCCTTCCGACCGGTCGTCAGGAGGCGACGATCTCGCCCGGAACCGGATGACGGGGAACAACCGACGATGGTGCACGACACCGACCTCCCGCAACAGCGACGCCTGGCTTCAGGTCGTCGGAGGAATTCGAAACCGGGCCGACGGGACGACCGGCCGACGTCGCATCGGCGCGTTCCGTCGTCGCACCCCGCCACCGGGTGGCCGGTGGCGGGGTGCGATCAGGTGTGACTTCTCAGAACTGCGAGCCCAGTGGGCAGGTATTCAGGGGTAGACGCGGACCCAGTCGACCTCGAACACCGCGGGGCGCAGGCCGCCGTCACCGGTGAAGTTGTCGAGCTGGATGTTGAGGTGACCGGAGGGCATCGCCTGGATGTCCGCGCGTCCACCCGGACCCGCGCCGCCGGACAGGCGGAACCACTCGGCGCCGTCGACGTAGCCGACCAAGGCGGTCGGGGTCCACTCGAAGGCGAAGTTGTGCCACTGCGTCATGTCCACCGGGCAGCGCTCGCGGTAGACCTTGTCGTCACTCGGGCTCTTCGGGTAGTGCAGGAACGCGGCCTGGCACTGGGAGTCGGGGTTGGAGTACTCCACCCAGTCGTACTCGCCGTCGACCAGCCGCTTCTCCGAGGTCGGCCAGATCAGGTGCAGCGGGTGGTACAGACCGCCCGACGGGCCGGTGTTGCGGGAACGGGACCGGATCTCCCAACGACCGTACTGGCGGTCCAGCTTCTGCTTGAGCCATCCGGTGTCGCCGTTCGCCTCACCGGTCATGGTCATGATGCCCCCGGCCACCACGCTGTTCTTCGCGCACCGGCGGCCGTTGCCCGCGTGACCCTCCCAGCACCCCTCGGTGCCTCCCACGGTGCCGCTCGGCACGCCCCACTTGGCCGGGTCGACGGGCCCGGTGTAGTCGAACTCGTCGGAGATCGGGTGCGGCGTGCCCCAGCCGTACCGGATCGCGGCCTGCGTCTGATCACCAGGCGCGGTCGTCGTGGTCGTGGTGCTCGTGGTCGTGGTGCTCGTGGTCGTGGTGCTCGTGGTGGTCGTCGTCTCGGTCGTGGTCGGCGGGACGCCCCCGCCCACCCGGTAGTCGCACGCTGTCGCGCGGAACGTCGCACCGGACGCCGAGTACTCGTGATCGGTCAGCACGTTGGCCCTGACCGCGTTGGGCGGCGCGGTGAACCCACCCACGACCCGCGTCCACCCGCTGCCGCTCGCGAACGACGTCCAGGTGCCGTCGACGTGGCCGAGATACCCCGTGTTGTTGCCCTCGGGCGTCGAGTACCAGTCCACCTCGACCCGCGCGCGACCGGCCTGCGAAGCCGACACGTCGTAGGCGAAGGTCCACTGTTCGCCCGGTTTCACGTGCTGCTGCGGGAGGTACGCCGACGGGCCGGCCACCGAGTTGTTGCGCTGCACGTAGGCGAACCGCGCCGACTGGTGGTCGGCGACGGCCTCGCGGACCGGGGCGGACCCCCGCAGCGACCCCCACTCGTCCAGCCCTTTGTTCAACACCGGGTTGTTGCACGTCGACACGTTCGTACCGGCCGGGAGCTGCGCAACCGACAGCCCGTTCAGGCCGAGCACACCGACGAGACCGGCGGCCACACCTCCCCCGATGAACCAGCGGTTCCGATAGGCCGCCATGTGCGCTCCCCTGTCGATTGCCTGCGAAGTCGGCACGACCATGGAGGGGCAGGCTGATCACGCGCTGACTGCGCGCTTACCGGACGCTGATCGAGGGCGCGTGGGAGTTGCTGCTGCCTCAGACCGGCACCATCAGGGCTCGTCGAGGCTGAATTGTCACGATCGACGGATTCGTCCTGTCCCCGCGACATGTCAGAACTCCGCGTTAGGACGCTGATCTGACAACCCGCCCGCCGGATAGCCGGCAAGCCGGTCAACGGCAAACCGCACCCCCCTGTTATCCGCCAACCTGGCGACGTGCCGGCCTACAGCACTCGTGGCCCATCACCCAGCTCGGGTCCTCCGCCACCCACCTTCCGCCCCCTCGCGAGTGGTTGCCGGACAAGTGACGATTCTGCACGTTCGTGACCGGCGGAGAGCCCGTCGAACCAGGCTTGCCTCCTGGTTCGACGGGCTCCCTCCGAACGCCTGCCCGACGACCGCCGAGCCTTACTGTCCTGAGTGGACGATTACCGCACCGCCGTCGACTCGGGCAGGAACTCCTGCGACGACGCGCGGATCGACGTGGAGCGGTCGGGGAACTGGCGGCGGATCCACAGCGGGCCCAGCAGGAGCAGCACCAGGCCGGTGACCGGGAACATGGCGGCGACGACCTGCTGCCACGCCGCCAGGTCCATCGGCTCGGGCGGCGACTCCTGGATGCCCACCAGCATGAACACCCGCACGGTGAACACCACCGCCAGCAGGGCCGTCACGACCGCGATCGCGGTCGAGCGCTGCCGGTGGGCGCGCACCGCCAACCACACCAGGAGCGGGATCACGTAGACCCAGTGGTGCTCCCAGCTCACGGGTGACACGAGCAGGCCGGTGATCGCCGCCGCGCAGAAGCCGAGGAAGTCGGAACCGCGCCGGAACGCGTACGCGGCCACCGCCAGGCCGTAGAGCCCCACGACGCCCAGAACCACCAGCCACCACTGCGAGAACGCGCCACCCTCCAACACCCGGGCCATGGCGCCCGCCAGTGACTGGTTGGGCGTGTCGAACACACCGCCCGCCCGCGAGGAGTGCAGCACCAGCCCGCCCCAGTACTCGGCCGAGTCCGCCGGGGCCACGATGAAGTCGAGGACGACCGTGCCGGCGAAGGCCAGGACCGCTGTGCGGGCCGCCTTCCACTGCCGGGTCACCACCAGGTACGCGATGAAGATCAACGGCGTGACCTTGAGACCCGCCGCGATGCCGATGCCGACGCCGCGCCACCGCCCCGGATTCGGCCGGAAGTCCAGCAGCACCAGCAGGAGCAGGAACATGTTGATCTGGCCGGCGATCAGCTGCACGCGAACCGGCAGCAGGAAGGACGCCAGGATCAGGCCGGCTACCGTCAGCACCGCGCGGTTGCGGGGGTTCCGGACACCCGCGATGCCGAGCGACAGCCACACCACCGCGCCGAGTGCGACCAGCGACACCGTGTTCCACACGAGGCTCGCCGTGCCGATCGGCAGGAACGACAGCGGCACGAAGAAGAGCATCGCGGTCAGCGGCGGGTACAGGTACGGCATCGGCCCGTACAGGGGGGACATGACGACGAGGTCGTACAGCGATCCGCCGTCGCGCACGGTCTGCCCGCTGGCCAGGTAGACCTTGAGGTCGACCGTCCAGCGCAGGCTCCAGTACGGGTCGCGGGTGTAGACGTAGGACGCGATCAGGGCAAGGGCCAACGCCGTGACGACCACCGCGGACCAGGTGATCACCTGTAACCGGCCGCGGGACTCCGGGTGACTGGACATGGGTTCAACCTCGCTCGTGTGCCGATGTGCGGGATTCGGGTCCGCGGCGTGTCGTCCACGACGCTGTGGGCGGGCCGACCAGCAGGTCGATGTGGCGCGCCAACCTCACCGTCGCCTCCGTCACCTCCAGCCGGTCCAGGACGGCGTGGGCGTCGACCTCGTCGCAGCCGTTGAGCAGGACGCTGACGACACCGTCGGCCTCGGCGACCTCGTCGGTCACCCTGATCGCGCCGGCCGGCACCGCGGTCCCCCGGGGCAGCCGGACGATCGTGGAGAGGTCGGACCGGGCGTAGCGGCGTTGCGGGCGGCGCCGGGCCGCGTGGACCTGGTGCTCGACCACCCCTGCGAGCAGCCGGGCGCTGCGGTCCCACTGGAACCGGTCGGCCCACTCCCGGCACCGCTCGGACGCGTGTCGCGCGTGCTCGACGTCGGCCGCCGCCGCCAGCCGCCGCGCCAGTTCCGCGGCGAGGCCGTCCGGCGAGTCGACGACCCACCCGGTGCGGCCGTCGCGGACGAAGTCGCGGACACCCGCGGCGTCCAGGGCCACGCACGGCACGCCGTGGGCCGCGGCTTCCAGGGTGGAGCAGCCGCACACCTCGTCCACCGCCGTCGACACCGCGAGCCACGCGCGGCGCAGCCACGCCTGGCGCTCGACGTCGGGGAGCCTGCCGTGGAACGTCACGGCCGACCCGATGCCCGCGTCGTGCGCGATCCGGGACAGCCTGGGCAGTTCCGGCCCGTCGCCGATGATCTCGACGCGCAGCCGCGGCACGCGCTCGACGACGGCCGCCAGCGCGTCCAGCAGCAGGTCCAAGCGCTGCTCGGGCACCAGGGCAGCGAGCGCCACGATCGTCGGGTCCGCGGCCCGCTCACCGGTGTCGACGGTGGTCGGCGCGCCTGGCGGCACCACGAAGATCGGGCCTCGGAAACCTGTGTGGCGACGCAGCTCGTGCCGTGCCGCGGGTGACAGCGCCACGACCGCGCGGTCCGACCCGCCCCACCGCGCGACCGGCCCGGCCAGCAGCCGGCCCACCGGGGCGGACCGCGCGAACCGGACGCCCTCCACTCCCGGGCGCGCCCGGTGCACGACCTGGACGACCGGCGTCCGGAGACCCGTGATCAGCGGCAGCACGAGGGCGAGGCCGCTGCCGGTGGCGTTCACCACCGCGTCGAACCGCCCACCCCGGCGCAGCAGGCGCACCGCGCCGGGCGGGCACAGCTCCAGCGGTGTCGCGGAGCGCACCACCTCGACGCCGTCGATCACCTCCCGTTCGGCCGAACCGGGTGGCCTGGTCACCGCCCAGGTGACCCGCACGCCACCGGCGGCCCAGCGCCGCGCGACCTCGTGCAGGTACCGCTCCGGGCCGCCCGCACGCGGGTGCCGCACGTCCCGCCGGCTCACCACCAGCACCCGCCGCCCGGCCAGGACGCCCTCCCGGCCGTTCATCGGTGAACGGCCCGGTAGAGCCGGAGGAGGTCGACGAACGCCGCGCGGCCGTCGTGCAGGGGGCGGAAGGTCGAGCGCTCGTCGTCGGTCCACGCCACCGCGACCTCGGCGATGCGCCCTCCCGCGCGCCTGATCTGGAGCAGCAGCTCGACGTCGAACGCGAACCCGCTGACCTGGCAGCGGTCCAACGCGCGCTGGACGGCCACCCGCTCGAAGACCTTGAAGCCGCACTGGGTGTCGTGCACCTCGGGCACGAGCTTCCTGGCCAGCATCCGGAACACCGCACCACCGGCGCGGCGTCCCAGTGACTGCGGGTGCACCAGTTCCGCGCCCGGCGCGTGGCGCGAGCCGATGGCCGCCGCCGCGCCCGCCTCCAGCTCCGACACGGCCCTGGTCAACGTTTGCACGGGGGTGGAGAGATCGGCGTCGACGAACCCGACGAACCGTGCGGTGCTGCCGGCGAGGCCGCGGCGCACGGCCGCGCCCTTTCCAGGGCGGGCGCAGCCGATGACCACCACGTCGGGGTGTCCGGCGACCGCCGTGGCGGTGCCGTCGGTGCTCCCGTTGTCGACCACGACGACCCGCGACCGCCACGACTGGCGGCGCAGGAACGCGGTCAGCGCGTCCAGGGTGGCGGGCAGCCGGCCGGCCTCGTTGAACGCGGGCACGACCAGTTCCAGGTCCACCGCCGTGCGGTGACCCGCCGCATAGGGCGAACGCGGCCGGGGTATCGCGTCGACGTGCCGCCCCGACAGGGTCGACTCGGCCATCACGCACCTCCCCCGGCTGTGGCGTCCGCGATCAGCGACCCGCGCGCGGTGGTCTCCGGCGTGGCGAACAGGCGCGGGTGCGCGTCCCGCAGGCCACCGACGACGAGGTCGTACGGGACGTCGTCGAAGTCGCCGTGCGAGCGCAGGAACTCCATGTGCTGGCGGCCGTCCTCGTCGTACGGGTGGTACATGCTGTCGCCGCGGCCGTCGAAGTCCAGTGGCTTGATCTTGTAGAGCTTGCACAGCATCTTGTTGAACACCGGCGTCGCGCGGACCCACTTGCCTTCGAGGAAGACGGTGGTGAGGCTGTGGAAGGTGAAGACGTTGCCGCCGATCAGCTCCTCCAACCGGGGCGAGGTCAGGTGGTTGCGGACGTCACCGTAGTAGATGCGGCTGGGCACGCCGACGGATCGCACGGCGGCGGCGTACACGATGGACTTGTGCACGCAGAAGCCCATGCCGCGCTTGATGGTCGAGCTGGCCTTGAGGCCGTCGCGGGACAGGTCGGCGCCGTACACCTCGTAGTGGATGCCGTCGCGCACGGCGTAGTAGAGCGCGCACGCGCGCTCCACCTCGCTCATTCCCTCACCGTCGCCCCGGAGGGCCTTGCGCACGAAGTCGCGGACGATCTCGTTGTCGTGGTCGAGGAACTCCGTGGTGTCGAGCAGATGCCGGTCGGCTTTCTGCGCTGTCATGGTGGTTCTCCCTCACAGACCGATCATGCTGGCGATGCGCTGGCGCTGGATGTCGGAGGTGCCGGAGTAGATCGTCCCGGCGACGGCGTTGCGCAGGTCCTTCTCCAAGCCGTACTCGGCGGTGTAGCCGTAGCCGCCGAACACCTGGATGGCGGCCAGCGCGGAGGTGACGTTGCCCTCGCTGGCGACGAGCTTGCTGATGGCGAGGTCGACGGTGATGTTCTCACCGGCGCAGAGCTTCACCGCGGTGTCGTAGAGCCACTTCCGGGCGTTCTCGACGGCGATGCGCATCTCGACGATCCGGTTGGACACCGACTGGTACGAGCCGATCCTCTGCCCGAATGCGATCCGGTTCTTCGCGTACTCGACGCACTGCTCCAGCCGGTGCTGCATCTCGCCCACGTTGATGATGAAGGAGCACAGTATCTCCCACTTCATGACGTGGTCGAGGATCAGGAAACCGGAGCCCTGCGCGCCGACCACGTTCGCGGCGGGCACCCGGCAGTCGTCGAAGAACAGCTCGCTGAGCGGCGACGTGCGCAGGCCCATCTTGGCCACCGGCTTGCCGACGGACAGACCCGGCGTGTCGCGGTCGACCACGAACGCGGTGATGGCGGCGGGGTTGCCGCGCTTGCCGGTGCGCGCGTAGACGACGATCGCGTCCGCCAGCGGGCCGTTGCTGATGAACGCCTTGCTGCCGTTGAGGACGTAGTGGTCGCCGTCCCGGACCGCGGACGTGCTCATCCCCATCACGTCCGAACCGCCCTCCGGTTCGGTGATCGCGTGCGCGCCGATGATGGAGCCGTCGCACACCCTGGTCAGGTAGCGCCGCTTGAGGTCGTCGGAACCGAAGCGCTGCAGCGGAACCCCGATGCTCACCATGTGGGTCGACACGGAGAAGTTGAAACCGCCGTCGCGGCAGGTGTACCCGAGCCCTTCCAGCACGTGCATGGTGGTCGGCAGGTCCTGGCCGAGGCCGCCCCACTCCTCGTCGAAGGGCAGGCCCAGCAACCCGGTCCCGCGCAACGCCTTCCAGGCGTCCGCGGCGAACTCGCCCGCGGCGTCGCGCTCGACGTGGCCCTCACCGAGCGCCGGGCCCATCTCCTCGACGGCCTTGCGCAGTGCTCGCTGGTCCTCGTTCCACTGGATCACCGCGTCACGCCCTTTCCGCGATCGAGGCAGCCGGGGACGTCCGCCGCGCCAGCACGGCGTTGCGGTCGACCTTCCCGGTGGAGGTCCGGGGCAGCGCGTCGTCGCCGATCTCGAACCCGCCGGGGATGGCGGTCCGGGGCAGGGCGGCGGCGCAGTGCACCCGCAGGTGCAGTCCGTTGAGCTGTGAACCGGGCGCGCGGCGGACCACGGCGTGCAGCACGTTCCCCGCCTGCTCGTCGGGCACCGCGACCACCGCGGCCTCGACGACGTCGGGGTGGGCGAGCACGACCTGCTCGACCTCCTGCACGTTGGTGCGCACGCCGCGCACCTTCACCTGGTGGTCGTTGCGACCGGTGAGGAACACCAGGCCGCGCTCGTCGCGCCGGACGAGGTCGCCGGTCCGAAACCACCCGTCGTCCCACCGCTCGCGGTCCAGCGCGGCGTCGAGGTAGCCCTGGGCCCGGAACGGCGTGCGCACGACGAACTCGCCGCTCCCCGCGCCCGGCACCACCCGCCCGTCCTCTCCCACGATCCGGGTCTCCACGCCGTCGATCGGCGTGCCGATCGGGGTGGGCGACTCGGCCGGGTCGATCCGGTGCAGGAAGCTGTCGTTGGTCTCGGTGCAGCCGTAGACGTTCCACAGCCGGGCGTTCGGGAACGCCTCGGTGACCCGCTCCAGCAGCGCCCGCGGCGCCGCGTCGCCGGTGAGCAGGACCTCGCGCACGGCGGGGAACGTCCGACCGGTGTCGGTGACCAGGCGGAAGAACAGCGGTACCGCCTGCACCACGGCCGGTTCGCGGTCGGCGCACAAGGCGGCCAGGCGCTGGCCGTCGGCCGCGTGCTCGGGGTCGACCAGGTCCACGCACGCGCCCGCGGCCAGCGCGGACCACACGTCGAGCAGGCACAGGTCGAAGTTCAGGGGCGCGTAGTTGAGCACCCCGACCCCCGGCCCGATGCCGAACGCCCGCGCCGCCCAGCCGAGGAAGTTGTCCACGCCCTCCTCGGACAGCACGACGACCTTGGGCGTGCCGGTCGACCCGGACGTGGTCAGCAACAGGCCCGGCCCGGGCATCGTCCGGGCCTCCGCGCCGCTGGTCCGGGTGGTGATTCCGTCAGGGGACGCGGTGAGCACGTGGGTGCTCCCGGTCTGCTCGCAGAGCCGCGCCAGCGCGTCGGCCCCGAGCGACGAGGACGGCAGCACCACCCGCCTGCCCGCCCGGAAGCAGGCGACGAGCAGTGCCACCGTCCCCGGTGACTTGTGCGCCGGCACGCACACCGGCACGTCCGGCGCGATGTCCACCGCGGCGAGCGCCGCTCGGGCGTCCCTGGCCATGCGGTCCAACGAGGCGTAGTCGACGACGTCACCGGCCCAGGACAGGGCCGGGCTCCCGGGTCGGGTGTCCACCTGTTCGGCGAAGGCGTTGAGGAAGGCTCGGGTAGGCATCGCGTCGGTTCCCTCCAGCTGGAGAACGAGTCACCGGCGGGCGGCCAGCAGGCCGCCTCCTCCGGACACGGTCGCGTGGACACCGGTCAGGTCGAGCAGCCGCCACAGGCACGCCTGGTTCGAGGTCACCACCGGCACGCCCAGTTCGTGTTCCAGCCGGTCCACGGCCTCCCACGAGCGGAAGCCGCTGCCGGGCAGCAGCACGCCGTCGGCGGCGGCGCCCTCGGCGGCGGCGAACCCCGCGGCGACCTGGCGGCACACCTCGTCGGGGTCGACGTCCCAGCGCCCGCCGCGGTCGAACAGCCGGTGCTTCTCGACGCCCTGCCACCGGTCGGGCAGCCGGTACGGCACCATGCCCGCGATGTCGAACCCGCCCGCCGTCAGGTAGGACTCGGTGGCCGCGAACGTCGGCGCGGTGAACCACGGCGGCATCAGCACCAGCGGTCGACGCACGCCCATCGCGGTCAACCCCGCGCGGATGGCCTCGCCCGCGGTGTAGACGTGCGTGCCGCCGGTCAGCTCCACCGCGGCCTTGGCGAAGCCCTCGTCGAACTCCAGGCCGCCGAAGAAGCTGGCGGAGCCGAAGCACAGGCAGATCGCCGACAGGTCCATCTGCCCGAGCTGCGCCAAACCGCGCCGGACGTCGGGCTTCCGGATCATCTGCTCCCAGGACTCGCTGGTGTACTCCGCCCCGGTGCTGGTCGGGCTCTCGAAGCGGGCGGCGTGCACGGTGACGCCGGGCGGGGCCATCGCCCACAACTCGGCCTCCACGACGGGGTCGTTGTGCACGACCAGCACGCCGAGCTGCGCGACCCACCGGGCGGCCCTCACGACCGGCTCCCGCGCTTGGCCAGCCCGAACCAGGCCAGCACCGCGCCCAGCGCGGCGGCGATGGCGGTGGTGACGAACGCCCAGGCGAAGGCGCTCTCCCCGGGCTCGACGCCGAGCACCAGCACCAGGACCGCGACGCCGAGCGCGCCGCTCATGTACTGGGAAGTGGTCATCAGGGCGCCTCCGACGCCTTGGTTGCGGTCCTCCACATCGGCCGTGCCGGCGATGAACATCGACACGTAGGTGACGCCGTGGGCGAAACCGGTGATCAGCAGACCGGGCAACAGGTTCAGCGCATAGCTGTCGCCACCCACCTGGGCCGCCAGCAGCAGCAGGCCCGCGGCGTCGGCGACGAACGCGAGGGTCAAGGTCAACCGCACGCCCAGCGCCGCGACGATCCGCGCGGCCACCGAGTTGGCGATGGCGATCGCGATCGCCATGGGCAGGAACGCCAGGCCCGCCGCGAGCGGCCCGTACCCGCGCAGTTGCTGCACCAGCAGCGTGACGACGAAGAACTGGTTGCCGACGCTGGCCATGTACAGCGCGGTGGAGCCGCACCCGACCAGCAGCGAACGCGTGCGCCGCAGCAGCGGGTCGACCAGCGGGTGCTCACTGCGGCGTTCCTGCAGCACGAACCCGACCAGCAGGACGGCGGTGGCGCAGAAGGCGACCAGCGTGCCGGGGTTGGTCCAGCCGCGGCTGGAGGCCAGCGTCAGCGCGATCGCCGCGGACAGCACCGCGCCCGTGCACAGCACGGCGCTCGGCACGTTCAGGCTGGTGCCCTCCCGCCGACCGGGGACGTGCTTGGGCAGCAGCCGCGGGGCGGCGAGCGCGCACACCACCGCGAGCGGCAGGTTGATCAGGAAGACCCAGCGCCACGACACCGTGGTCAGCACGCCGCCGATGATCACCCCGGCGGCGAGGCCCGAAGCACCGACCGTCCCCCACACGCCCAGTGCCCGGTTGCGCGCCGGACCGGCCGGGAAAGAAGTGTTGATCAACGCGATGACCGCGGGCTGGAGCAGCGCCGCGGCGACGCCCTGGACGGCGCGGGCCACCAGCAGCAGCTCGGGTCCGGGCGCGGCGCCACCGGCCAGTGACGCCACGCCGAACAGCAGGATGCCGGCGAGGAACAGGTTGCGCGGCCCGAAGCGGTCCGAGGCGCGTCCGCCGACGACGAGGAAGCCGGCGAAGAAGACCGCGTAGCCGCTGACCACCCACTGGATGGTGCTCTCGGTGAGGTTCATCTCGCTGCCGACGCTCGGTAACGCGATGTAGACGATGGAGTAGTCGAGCGCGATCAGGAACTGCGCCACGGCGAGGATCGCGAGAACGGCGTTCGCCGAGCGTGGCGGCGCCGCCGCGGCGGCGCCGCCGGCCGGAGTAGTCGACATGGGAGTCACCCTTGGTGTGAGCCGAATGGGGCGGGAATCCGGAGAATGATCTCGCGCAGCGCGGGCACGTCCGCGAGCACCTCCCGGGCGCCCGCGGCGACCAGCTCCGCGGCGGAGGCCACACCGGTGGTGACGCCGAGGCAGTCCATCCCGGCGGCACGGGCCATGAGCACGTCGTCGATCGCGTCGCCGACGACCGCGCACCGATCCGGCGGCACGCCGAGCGCGTCGGCGGCCAGCAGCGCCAGGTCCGGGTGCGGTTTGCCGAACTCGACCATGTCGTGGCACGACAGCGTGTCGAAGGCGGCCAGCAACCCCGCGGCCTCCAGCAGCTCCACCGCGCTGCGCCGCACCTTGCTGGTGACCACGGCCAGCGGTCGGCCGTGCTCGCGCAACTCCGCGAGCAGCGCGGGGATGCCGGGGAACACCAGCTCGCCCGCCGACGGGATCACCAGCTCGGTGAACAGCTGCCGGGCGCGGTCCGCCGCGCGCGCCACCTCCGGGTCGTCCGCGGGCAGGTCGAGGAGCGTGCCGAAGGACGCGGTCAGCGGACGGCCGATGGTGCGCCGCAGCCGGTCCTCGTCGACGACGCGGCCGTGCTCCTCGACCACGGTCCGCAGCACCACCGCCATCCCCGCGGGGGTGTCGACGAGCGTTCCGTCGACGTCGAAGAGAACGGCCCCCGGGAACGCGAGACCGCTCACGCCCGCTCCTTCATCGCCACGGCCACCTCGGCGGCCAGGGCACTGGTCGACAGCAGCACCGACCGGTTGGCCTCGGCGGTGCGGCCACCCGTCGCCCTGCCCACCGCGCCGAGGATGTACGGCGTCATGTCCTGGCCCCGCACGCCCGCCGCCTCGGCCTCGGCCTGCTTCTCCCGCACCAGGGCGTAGGTCTCCTCCGACGGCAGCGCGTCGTCCTCGTCGATGGGGTGGGTGACCAGGAAGCCCGCGCCGCCGTAGCTCCAGTGCAGCCGGACCGCGTCGGCCAGCACGGTCACGTCGTCGATGCGGCGCGGGTTCCGCTCACCGCTGGAAACGCTGTAGTAGGCCGGGAAGTCGTCGCAGCGGTAGCCGACCACCGGCACGCCGTAGGTCTCCAGCCACTCCAGCGTCAGCGCCGGGTCCAGCACGGACTTCGCGCCCGCGCACACCACCGCCACCCGGCGCCGGGTCAGTTCCGACAGGTCCGCGGAGATGTCGAAGCTGCGCTGGGCGCCGAAGTGCACGCCGCCGAGGCCGGCGACCGCGAACACCTCGATGCCCAGGTGGCCCGCCGCGACCAGGGCGGCGGAGACCGTCGTGCCGCCGTGCCCGCCGCCCGCGAGCACGGGACCGATGTCACGCGTGCCGACCTTGGGCGTGGACGGCGTGGTGGCGAACAGCTCCACCTGCTCATCGGACATGCCGACGACGAACCGACCGCCGACGATGCCGGCGCGGGCGGGCACCGCGCCGGCCGCGCGGATGGTCTTGTCGATGTCCAGCGCGGTGTCGCGATTCATCGGGTACGGCAGGCCGTGCACCACACCCGAGGATTCCAGCGCCACCACGGGCCGCCCGTCCGCCAGCGCGTCGGAGACCTCCTCCGACACCGAGAACAGCTCGTCGCGTGCCGACATGGTCGTTCCTCCTGTCGTCGATCGGGTGCGGCGCGGGAGCCGTGCTCCTCGCGCCGCGATCCGTCAGTAGTGCGAGAATTCGTCGGAGTCGAAGTTGTGCCGCTCGTCGCCGCGCAGCGGCGGGTTGAACACGCTGATCAGCTCCAGGTCGCCCTCGGGCGCGGCGATCAGGAAGTGCTGGTCGTGCCGGTCGAGGGCGTACATGACGCCCGGTTCGATCTCGTGCACGGTCCCGTCGCCGGTGATCACCTGGCCGCGGCCCGCGATGCAGTAGCAGGCTTCGAGGTGGTTGCGGTAGTGCAGCGGGGACTTCGACCCCGCCTTCACCACCGTGTGGGCGATGGTGAAGCCCATGTTGTCCTTGGCGACCAGGAGCCGGTAGCTGATCCCGTTACCCCAGTCGACACCGGTGACCCCGGTCTTGGTCCGCACGATCATGCTCGTACACCTCTCGTGTCGTTGACGGTCAGACGAAGCTGCGCCCTTCGCGGATGAAGGTGCTGATGGCGTCCACGGAGCTGAACTGGGCCGGGGAGAGGTCCTGCTCGTCCACGGGGATGTCGTAGCGCTCGCCGACCCAGGCGATCAGCCGCAGCAGGCCGAGGCTGTCCACCACACCGGTGTCCAGCAGGTCCAGGTCGGACGGCAACTGGTCCGGGGTGACGTCGGGGGCGAAGGTCGTCACGACGAACGTCCTGACCTCGTTCTCGATCGACATGTGCGGTCCTCCTGGTTCCGATGCGGTCTCGGGGCCGGGGTCGTCGACGCCCAGCAGCTCGACGAGCAACACCCGGTCCGGGTTGGTGCGGCCGGTGCGCTCACCGGTGACGACCTGGCGCAGGTCGGCCTCGGCCCGGCTGATGAGGCGGCGCCGGGTCATGCCCACCAGCGCCAGGTCGTCGACCACCACGTGGTTCATCTCGCGGACGACGCGGTCGGGCAGGTCGCGGCCGGTGGCGTTGACCACGACCGCTCCCCTGGTCAGGTGCTCGGGCCACGCGCGGGGATCCGCCAAGCCGGTGACGACGACGAGGTTCGCGCCGAACACCGCGTCGCAGGGCGTGCCGACGACCGAGAGCCCGATGCCCGCCAGGTCGAGCTGGTCCACGACGTCGCGGTCCAAGGGCTCGCCACCGGGCACGTGCACCGCGACGTGGCTGACGTCCGGCACGTGCCGGACGATCGTCTCCAGCTGCACCCGCACCGACTCCGCGGGCCCGATCACCGACGCGGTGACCACACCGGGTGAGAGCAGGTGCCCGGCCGCCAGGGCGGTCAGCACGGCGGCGCGGTGGTGCGGACGCGGCTCGGCCGCCAGCACCCGGGTCACGGCGCGCCCCATCATCAGCCGCTCGGCCGCGGCGTCGACCGGGGCGAGGACGTCCGCGCGGTCGCGTGGTGCGTAGCTGGTGCAAGCGGTGGAGCCGTCCATCGAGCGCTCACTCTCCCGTCGCGGTGGCCGTGGCGGGAACGACGATGCGAGCCGCCGCCTTCGATCTGCCTTTGATCCGCTATTGGTGGAGGCCACCGCGCGAAAAGCGCGGGGAAGGCGAATCGATGGTGGCGACCGCTCCACTGGGTGACGCCCGTTGGACCAGCACACTGGAGGGAACAAGCGATGTCGACCCGCCGCACCACCGCGACACCGGTGCTGAAGTCCCTGTCCGCCGCGACCGGCTTGATCGCCGTCGTCGTGACGGGTCACCTCCTGTTCGGCGTCCACCAGTCCACCGACGCGGTGACGAGCGGAGACCTCGCCGCGCACAGCGCCCAGCCTCCGATGCACCTGGCCGACACGCACTGGTGAACCGACCTGTTCCTCACGAACACAGCCGGTGAAGGCGGTTCCGCTTCACCGGCTGAGCCGTGGGGAAGCCGCGTGGACGCGGTCGTGCGGAGGGAGGTCCGCGCCTCAGACCCGGTCCAGGTCGTCGGTCACCGGCTCGTCCGCCAGCAAGGCGCGCAACCGCGCCGAAAGCCGCGCCGCCTCCCGCGACCTGACACCCGACAGCAACAGCGCGGCTCGTTCGAGGAGCAGGCGCGCGCCCACGCGGTCGCCGTGGTCGGCGCGAACCCCGGCCAGCAGGTCCAGCGTCCTGGCGTGCCACACCGCGGAGCCCAGTTCCTCGAACAGGGCGCGCGCGACCTCGAGGTGCGCCACACCGTCCACCTCGGTGCCCCTGGTCAGGGCGATCTCACCCAGCGCGTACCGCGCTTTGGCCTCCACCAGCCGCTCCCCCAGTCGGCGCGCCAGGTCCAGCGCGTGCACCAGGGTCGTCTCGGCGTTGTCCAACCGCCCTTCGCGGTAGCGCAGCAGCCCCAGCCCGTAGAGCGTGTGGACCTCGCCGATGGGGTCGCCGGTGTCGCGCACGATCCGCAGCACCCGGTGCAGCGCCTGGCGGGACAGGTCGACCTGGCCGGTGGCCAGGTAAAGCTCGGCGAACCGGTGCACCACCTGCACCTCGACCCGCAGGCACCCGGTCTCGCGGCTGGTGGCCAGCGCCTCGTCCAACATCCGCGTCGCCGCGTCGATGTCGCCGTCGTCCATCCGGAACTTGGCCAGGCTGCGCAGGATGTGCGCCTCACCGATCCGGTCGCCGACCGCCCGCATGATCTCCAACGAGCGGGTGTACTTGGCCAGCATCGACACCGTGTCGCCGCGCAGCCCGGCGATGTGGGCGGCGTTGCGCAGCACCAGGGCGCAGCCGTGTTCCTCGCCCTCGGCGCGGAACAGCTGCAGCGCCTCGACGAAGCACGCCTCCGCCTCGGCCAGCCGGGTCTGGAACATGTGCAGCGTGCCCAGCGAGTAGCGCATCGCCGCCATGCCGATCCGGTTGCCCGCCCGCTCGGCCGCGGCGTGGGCGACGCGCGCGCACTCCAGCCAGTCGTCGAAGTAGCCCTTGGCCTCGAACAGCGTGACCGAGGTCAGCGACAGGTCCCAGCACAGCTCGTCCAGACCCGCCTCGGCTGCCTGCCGGACGGCGGCGACCAGGGCCGGTCGCTCGTTCTCCCACCACTCCGAGGGCTTGCCGATGTGGTCCACCACCGGGGTCGCCGGAGGGCGCCACCGCGGGGCGTCGCCGTGCACGATGGTGTAATCGCCGCCGTACTCCTTGCGGTGCGCCTCCTCGGCCAGCGCGAGCCACATGCCCAACACGCGGCTCAGCGCGGCGGCGCGTTCGTCCGCGGTGTCGTCCTCGCGCAGCTTCTCCGCCGCGTACACGCGGATCAGGGCGTGCAGCCGGTAGCGCGTCGGCGCGTCGGCGTACTGGACGATGTCGACCAGCTGGGCGTCGACCAGGCTCTCCAGCACCTCCTCCGCCTCGTCGTCGGACTTGTCCAGCAGCGCGGCGGCCACCCAGGCGGGGAAGTCCGGCGCGGTCACCAGGGAGCACAGCCGGAACAGCCGGCGGGCCTGCGCGTCGAGCGCCCGGTAGGTGAGGCCGATGTTGGAGCGCAGTTCGAGGCCCCGGTGGGTGAACTCGTCCAGCCGCCCCGCCTCGTCGCGGAGCCTGCCCACCAGCCCGTCCAACCGCCAGTGCTGCCGTGACGCCAGCCGCGCGCCCGCGATCCGCAGCGCCAGCGGCAGCCCGCCGCACAACTCGGCCAGCTCCACGGCCGCCTCCTGCTCGGCGGCGACCCGCTTCGGGCCGATGATGCGGGTCAGCAGCTCGACGGACTTGTCGACGTCCAGCACGTCCAGGGTGATCTGGTGCGCGCCCGGCAGGCCGCTCAACCTGGTCCGGCTGGTGACGATCACCGCGCACGACGGGCTACCGGGCAGCAACGGCAGCAACTGCGCTTCGCTGGGCACGTCGTCCAGCACCAGCAACAACCGCTTCCCCGACAGCTTGCTGCGGTACAGCTCCGCGCGCTCGTCCAAGTCGTCGGGGATCGCCGAACCGACCACCCCCATCGCGCGCAGGAACCGGGCGAGCAGGTTGGCGACGTGGTCGGTCCCGCCGGACGGGTTCACGCAGGCGTAGAGCTGGCCGTGCGGGTAGTGGGCGCAGAGCTCGTGCGCGGCCCGCGTGGCGAGGCTGGACTTGCCGACGCCGCCCTTCCCGGAGATGGCGATGATCGGCATGGCCCAGCGCGTCACGTCGCCCTCGGGTCCCACGTCGCGGAGCCGGGCCGGCCCTCGGCCCTGGTCCCGCCCGAGCAGCCGCACGATCTCGCGCAGGTGCTCCTCGTGGCCGGTGAAGTCCGCGATGCTCGCGGGCAGTTGCCGGGGCACGACCCCCGCCGCGGGGTGGGGCAGGCCGGCCGGGGCGGGTTCGGGTGGCGCGACGGGCGGTTCCTGCGTTCCCGGGCCGCCCAACGCGGGCTCGCGGCGCAGGATGGCCAGCTCCAGGTCCTGCAGTTCCCGGCCGGGTTCGACGCCGATCTCCTCCACCAGCACCGCGCGGGCGCTGCGGCTCGCCTCCAGCGCCTCGCCCTGACGTCCCGCCCGGTACAGCGCGAGCATCAGGAACCCGTGCAGCCGCTCGCGCAGCGGGTGATCGGCGACCAGGGCTTGCAGTTCGCCGATCACCTCCCGGTGCCGGCCGAGTTCGAGGTCGAGCCGGATGCGTTCCTCGAGAGCGGCGAGCCGCTGTTCCTCCAGGACGGTGGCGCTGCGCTGGACCAGGTCGCTCGGCACACCGGACAGAGCGGCCCCGCGCCACAGCGCCAACGCCGACCGCAGCGTCTCGGCCGCCTCGGCGGTCCGGGAGGCGTTGGCCTGCTCGCGCGCGGCGGCCACGAGTTCGGCGAATCGCAGGCTGTCCACGTCGGCGGGTCCGAGTTCGAGGACGTACCCCGGCGGCCGAGTGGTGATCGCGTTCGGGTGGGACGCGTCGTCCAACAGTTTGCGCAGCGCGGAGATGCAGATCTGGATCTGGGCGCGCGCGGTGACCGGCGGCGAGACGCCCCACACCGTGTCGATCAGCTGCTCGACCGGGACGACCCGGTTGGCGTTGAGCCCCAGCACCGCCAGGACCACCCGCTGCCGGGGACCGCCGAGGTCCACCGAACGGTCGCCCAGAACCAACTCGACCGGGCCGAGCAGCCTGAGTCCCATTCCATGCTCCTACAGTGCTCCCGGTCGATCTCGGTGCTGAGGGGTGGAAACCGCGACATAGCGATGTTGGCTCATTTTCCACACTCTGTGTAATCGCCACCGTTGTTCCCTGCGGATTGCCGCACAACGTCACCCAGCGTGCCCGAAACGCCCGTACGCAGGACGGAACAGGGTTAACGTCAACACTGACAGGGCTTCAAACGCGCCGCGATCGCCCGGATGCCGTGCACGGTCAGTGATCACCCTGGCTGAGGCGTGGCGCGCGATCGCCCCGTCTCACGCGCGGCCGGCCCGTGCAGTCTCCGGGGCGCGGGCGGCGCCGTCGCTCAGCGGTCCGGCACCCACCACCGACGGGCGCCCGGGCATCGACTTCGACGAGCGCACCACCGGCCGGTCCTCACCACCGGTTCAGCCGAGGTGACCGGCCGGCTGTTCTCCGACCGGGCCGGTGTGGCGATGGCCTGAAAGCAATGAGGTCTCCGGTAAGTGGGGTGCTTGGCGACCAAGCAACCCCAAGTACCGGAGACCTCGTGGCCGGCGTAGCGGTGATGAGGCGGCAGGACCTCAGTGACGACGGGCAACGCCTTGGACGGCAGCCCGCTGGTCCAGCCACTTCACGATCGCCTGGTTCGTTTCGTCCGGCAGCTCCTGCTGGATCCAGTGACCGCAGTCCAGACTGGCCACTTCCACGTTGGGCACGAACTCCGTCAGTCGTTCAGCCCTCAGCACCGCGTCGCGGTCGCCGTAGATCATGAGTGCGGGCTGTCGGATGACCGGGTCCACGTCGGCCAGCAGGTGCCAGTTGCGGTCGAGGTTCCGGTACCAGTTGATGCTGCTCGTGAAACCGGTCGACTCGAAGGCGGAGACGAAGACGGCCAGTTCGTCGTCGCTCATGACGGGATCGCCGAGGGGTGTCCCCGCCCTGGCGAGATCGATCATCGCCATACCCGGCTGCGGCGGTTTCGGGGGCTCGTTCTTCCGGAAGAGGTTGCGCAGGAACCGGGCCGTGTGCTCGTCGAGCACGGCGTCGGCGACGCCCGGCTGCCGGTTGAAGTGGACGAAGTAGAAGTCGGCGCCGAGCGCGGCCTCCATGAACTCGATCCAGGGCACCTCCCCGCGCTCTTGGTAGGGCAGGCTCAGCGCTACCACGCCGTTCACCCGGTTCGGGTGCAGCAGGGTCAGGCCCCAGACGACGAACGCGCCCCAGTCGTGGCCGACGAAGGTGGCGTCCTCGTAGCCGTAGTGGTCCAGGAGTGCGACGAGGTCGCCCGACAGGTGCTCGATGTCGTAGTCCGTCACCTCGGTCGGACGGGACGAGTTGCCGTAACCCCTCTGGTTCGGAGCGATGACGTGGTAGCCCGCCGCGGCCAGGGCCGACATCTGGTAGCGCCAGGAAAAGGCATGTTCCGGCCAGCCGTGGCAGAGCACGATGGGCTTCCCCGCATTCTCCCGGCCTGCCTCGAAGACCTCCAGTTCCACACCGTTGACGGGGACGAGGGTGGGTTCGGGAAAGTCGGTCGGATCGAACATCGCGTTTCCTCTCTGCCGTGCGGGGCGTCACAACCGACGCAACCCCACGGCCGATGCGGTCAATGTCGCCATCGTGCCGACCGAAACAGGTCACCCCATGACCGGTTTTCTGTGGGAGTGTGGCCGGTGTGCGAGCCGACCGGCTGATGGCCATCCTCCTGCTGCTGCAACAGCGCGAGCAGCTGACGGCGGCGGACGTCGCCCGCGAGCTCGAGGTGTCCGAGCGCACCGCGCGCCGCGACTTCGACGCCCTGGCCGTGGCCGGGGTGCCTGTGTACTCCATCCAGGGCCGGGGCGGCGGCTGGCGCCTCGTGGGCGGCGCCCGCACCGACCTGTCCGGGTTGACCGCGGGTGAGGCCCGCGCCCTGTTCCTGGTCGCCGGTCCGGCCTCGGCTGCGACGCCGGCCGTGAAAGCGGCGCTGCGCAAGCTCGTCCGCGCCCTGCCGGAACCTTTCCGGGTGCAGGCCGAGGCGGCGGCGTCGTCGTTGGTCGTGGACCCCCAGCGCTGGGGGTCCAGCCGCATCGAGCGCCGGCCGCCGCCTCGCTTCCTCGACGCGCTCCAGGACGCGGTGATCCGCGGCGTCCAGGTGCGGCTCGGCTACGTCGACGGCAACGGCGCCGAAACCGAGCGCACCGTCCACCCGCTGGGCATCGTCGCCAAAGGTCCGTCGTGGTACCTCGTCGGCAACACGGAGGCCGGCCTGCGGACCTTCCGGATCGACCGCGTGTCGTCCGCCGACCCGACCGGCGAGCCCGTGCGCCGACCCGACGACTTCGACCTCGCCGCGAGCTGGCGCGAGATCGCCGACGAGGTCGACCGCAGGCGGACACCCCTCGAAACCCAGGCGACCTGCACGCCCGACGGGATCGCCCGGCTCCGGATGGTGCTCGGCGACCGGCTCGAGGTGGGAGGCGCCACGACCGACGGCCGCATCGAGGTCGTGATCCGCGGCTACAACGAGTACGCGCTCGCCGGCGAGCTCGCCGGGCTGGTCGAATGGCTCGAGGTGACCGGCCCTGCGGATGTGCGTGACCGCCTGGCCTCGATCGGCAACGCACTCGTCGAACGGTACGGCTGAGACCGGCCCGCCTGCTTGCCCGCGAACGACTGCACCGTCGCGCCGGTCGACCCCGCCGCGGCCTGCGCGCCCTCCTTCATCTTCACGAAGAAGGGGTTGGTGTCGGTCTTGGTCACCAGCCCGACGAGCGTGCCGCCACCGGCCGCGCCGCCGCCGTCGCCGCCGTCCCCGCACCCGGTGGCCACTGCCGGCAGTGACGCCGACACCAGGGCCGTCAGCCTGACGCCACTACGCGCCCGTCCGGTCATGTCTTCTCCTACGTCAACGTTGACGTAACGGCCGCCGTGTCCGAAGAGGTTCACATCGAGGCCTGTTACGCGAGATCATGTCGGAAAACTGTCCGCACTTCCGGCCCCGTCAGGACCGTCGGAGGAAGTGGGTCTTTCGTTAAGTCATCGTTGACGCTAGCTTCGTGCTGCAAGTCACGACAAGTCGCCGTTACGCAAGCGTTACTCGGGGTGGAGCAGAGCGTCATGGATTCACGGGGTGCACGGCGGGAGCCAACCATGCGGGACGTCGCGGCGCTCGCCAAGGTCAGCACGAAGACGGTGTCGCGGGTGATCAACGACCTGCCCGGCGCCGGTCCCGAGGTCGTCGAGCGGGTCCGCGCCGCCGCGCGCACGCTCGGTTACCGGCCGAACCTGTCCGCGAGCAGCCTGCGCCGCTCCGACCGGCGCAGCGCCACCATCGGCGTGCTGCTGGAGGACCTGTCCAACCCGTTCGACTCCGCGCTCCTGCGCGCCGTCGAGGACCGGGCACGGCAGAACGACGTGCTGGTGCTGGCGGGCAGCAGCGAGGACGACCCGGAGCTCCAGCGCGAGCTCCTGACCTCCCTGGCCACGCGGCGCGTCGACGGCATGGTCGTCATGGCCGTGGGCGGCCACCAGGACGCGCTCCAGCAGGAACGCGAGCGCGGGACGCCCATGGTGCTGGTCGACCGCCCTCCGACGTTCCACGGCACCGACAGCGTCACCACCACCAACCGCGAGAGCTCGCGCGAGGCCGTCCTCCACCTCGCCGCCCTCGGCCACCGGCGCATCGCCTTCCTCGGCGACC